>JAKPYU010000100.1 GCA_029568995.1 Candidatus Omnitrophota bacterium
TGCCACGTCCCGCGAAGGAGTCTGGATGAACACGTCATAAGCGGGGGCACCCACGTCCTCGATGGTTCCGACCTGGGTCGGAACCATCGAGGACGTGGGTGCCCCCGCTTATGACGTGTTCATCCAGGGCGACCGGATGTATGTCGGCGCGGAATTCAAACTGGCCGTATACAATATTGCGGACCCGGCCAAGCCGCAAGCATTGGACGAAGTGACCTTTGACGGGTACGGCGTGGACCTGGCGGGGGAAGGCGATGTACTCGCCGTGGCGGAAGAGTGGGACGGTGTGGGAATCTACGATATCTCCAATCCCGACAAGTTGACCCTTGCGAGCCATAAAACCTATCCGAGCGTCAATCGTTTCGACCAGGTGGTGGTCTGGGGAATTGATATCTGGAATCGGTATGTCTATGCCACCCTTCTGAGCGCGCCGAATTACGACCCCGCCGGAGGTCCCGGAGATAATGGCGGACTGAGCGTTCTGAACGCGCTGTTCCCCAGCAGTGCTTCGGAATCGGCGAGTGACCGTTTTGAAGGCGATATGGTCGATGTGGTTGCGCGAGACGGGTATGTGTATGCCGGGATGGGGAAGGACGGAATCAAGGTGTACCAATACGGCGGCGGTCTTCGAGTGACGGCCACACCGACCAAGCCCAGCCCGACCCCGGTTCCGACGTACACCCCGACTCCGACCAGCACGCCTCCGAGCCTGGTCACACCAACACCGGGGGTTTCCAACACCCCCACGCGAACGGCGACGCCCACGCCCAGCCCGACCCGGACACCCTCTATCACCCCACAGCCCTCACTGCCCGCAACCCCCACAGTACGGCCGACCAGCACTCCAAGTCCCAGTCCGACCGCCTCGCCGACTCTGGCTCCTGTTCCCACGTCAACGCCGGTCTCCGGGGCGGAATTGCAGCTCTTGTTCGCGTCACGGTTCGACCGGAGTTTTGTTCAGGAAGACGGCTGGACAGCCATGCTTCCCTTCGCGGGCCAGTTCCAGACAGCGCTGTACACCATCGGGAACATCCCGATGGATAATACATTCACCGGGGCCACGGATGGCCGGGGGCTGCATGTGATGCTGACGGCCGGGCAGGCGGTGACGTTGCTCGGTTCGCCCGTGATGACATCCGGACTGCCGGTGCTGATTCGTGTGACGGTTCGTGCCGATAAGGAAGGCGGACAGATCGGCCTGGCCGCACTGGACAGCAACATCGTCGGATCGGTCATCAGCTATGTACCCGCCAACACCGCTTCCTGCGTAAACCGCTATCGCCGTCTGCAATTCGTGTATAAGCCCGACTCCGCCGGAATCCTGCCCATCCTTCAGGTTGTCTATCTACAGGGCGATGTCGTGAACGTATATCTCGATAATTTCGAGATTTACGCCATCCCGGCAGGGGCCTCTGTTTCGGGGGCGATGCTGGGGGCGGATGGGAATGCGCTGTGAGAGTTTGCGATTCTATTTGAATCGAGATCTTGATATCTTGAGTCAATTGTGTTACCTTACAGGAAACACAATTATTGATTCCTGTGGAAATTGAGTTTCAAACCAGGAAATTGCAGCGAATCTTCAACAGTGCGGCGGAACTGAAAAGAGAATACGGGGACCGCATGGCGCGATGTATCATGTTGCGTCTTGAGGTTCTGCGGGCTTCACCCACTCTGGCTGAGGTTCCAACATCCAAACCGATTCGCTGCCATACCCTCAAGGGAAACCGAAAGGGATGCTTTGCGGTGGATCTGATCCACCCATATCGTTTGTTGTTTCGACCCGGGGATGAATCTATTTCGTGGAAGGCTGATGGGGGGCTTGATCTCTCGCGGGTCAACTCGATTCAGATTACCGAGGTGGTTGACTATCACGATTAAGCATGGTGCTCCGAAGAACCAAGAGGAAGAACAATGCGTGGAACCGGATATGCATATTCACCCGACTATTGTATTCCACCTGGTTGGATTCTGGAGGAGATTCTGGAATCGAGAGGGATGAAACCGGCGGAATTGGCGCGCCGTTGCGGACGTTCAAGAACCCACATCCACAAAATCCTAAACGCGAAGATCGCGATTGAGCCAGAGACCGCTATTCAGCTTGAACGTGTGCTGGGCGTCAAAGCCATTATTTGGACAAATCTGGAATCGGCCTATCGGCTCCACCTTGCGAAGGAAAAGGAACAGGAGGAATCGGCACACGGTATTCAGTGGTCAAAACGCTTTCCTCTCAGGTCCCTCATTTCAATGGGAGTTCTGTCAAAGTCGAAAAAACCGGCAGATACAATGCTCGAATTGCTGGCTTTCTTTGGAGTAGGCAATGTCGATGCCTGGGAGAGGCAATTTGGGGAACTGAATGTCGCCATGCGTAGATCTCAGGCATTTCAGAGTAATCGAGAGGCCGTCTTATGCTGGCTGCGTCTGGGGGAATTACAGGGAATGGAAGCGAGCTGCAATTCGTTCAATTCGGATGTCTTCAAGAAGACCTTGTATGATGTCCGGGCTTTGACAAATGAACCCAGCGAGGTTTTCACCGTGCGCTTGCCTGAATTGTGTTCTGCCACGGGAGTTCTTGTGGTTTATACGCCGTCGCTGCCGGGAACAAGGTTGAGCGGCGCCGCTCGATGGCTTTCTTCTGATAAGGCTCTGATCCAACTTGGCTTACGCTATAAAACAAATGATCATTTCTGGTTTACGTTTTTCCACGAAGCCGGACATCTTCTGCTTAACAAGAAAAGAATGGTGTTCGTTGACGAAGAAACGGAGGCGGATACTTTTGCGAGAGATTTCTTGCTTCCGCCAAATGACTGGGCAGAGTTCGCAGGAAACGGTCATTTTTCGAAAGAGGCTATTTTGGAATTTTCTGATATGCAAGGAATTGCCCCCGGCATAACCGTGGGTCGCTTGCAGCACGAGAAATTAATACCCTATCAGTGGCACAACGGTCTGAAAGAGAAGTTGGATTGGGAGAGATTAAGTGGAGCGCTAAAAGTGCTCGGTTGGATTGACTGAGAGGCGCTGAGAAGAGATAATAGAAGTTCTGAATTCTCATCAGGAGGACTATCATGTCGAAAGTCAAAAGTGGAGGCGGAAAGCAGAAAAACGGTCGCGACAGCAATTCCAAGCGACTTGGGATTAAGCGCTTCGGCGGCCAGCTGGTTACCGCAGGCTCGATTATCGTTCGCCAGCGGGGAACTAAGTTTCATCCCGGCAAGGGAGTGGGGAAGGGCAGCGATGATACCCTGTTCGCGCTCGTGGACGGTCGGGTCCAGTTTCACACACGTATGAACCGTTCCATGGTGTCCGTGATTCCCGAATAATCCGGGAATATTGGATAAGAAAGGACAGAAAGGCGGGAGTTTTTGCCCGCCTTTTTCTTTGATTCCATGCAAAGTCCGGAGTTGCTGAAAGAGATTGCCGATGCGGTTCGGCTTCGGGAAGGCCCGATGGGGGTGCAAACCGTCCTCTGGAGCCTTCGCTGGGGACGTCCGCTTTCCACCCAGGAATGGTCGCGGAGTTGCCGCCTGCCCATTCCTGTCGTGGCGGCCATCCGAGGGGAGCTGGTGAAGCGCGGTCTTATGGAAGAAGGTCGGCGGCCCCGTCTGACTCCGAAAGGTGAGGATCTTCTCAAAAGCATTTTCGGTGCAAGCACCTCTGTAGCCTCTCAATGCCCGATCTGCGAGGGCCAGGGGCTGGTAATCCCCGCCGGACTGGATTCGATTTTGGAACGGTTCCGGGAATTCTGTTCCGGTCGCCCGGAATGCGATGTCCGTCTGGACCAGAGCCACGGCACGCCCGAATCCGGCATTCGACGCGCCCTCTTGGCAATCGAGAAGGGATTGATCCTGGGGCGCCACGTGGCGTTTCTGGGGGATGACGATCTCGTCTCCGTCGCGGTGGCCCTGGTGGTCCAGGCAATTGGACAATCCACTCATCAAACCCGCCTCCTCGTACTGGATATTGACGAGCGGTTCATTGAATTTATCCGGGAGTGTGCATCCAGGGTGGGAACCGAGATGGAACTGCATGTCTATGATGCCCGAAATCCGTTGCCGCAGGCGGTTGTCGGTTCCTGCCAGACCGTGTTCACGGACCCGCCCTACACGGTGAACGGCATTACACTCTTCTGCCATCGGGCCGCGCAGTTGTCGGCAAGAGAGGGGGGCGATTTGATGCTCTCTTATGCCGATCCGGCCCCCGATGATCTGCTGCAAATCGAAGGCAATCTAAACCGGCAGGGCTGGATTACGGCGGATTTGCGGCCGGGATTCAACCGATACGAAGGATCATCCATTCATGCCCACCAATCCAATCTGCGTCATGTGCGCCGGGGGGCCGGTGTCCCACATGAAAAGGAAACGGATTTGTGTTACTCTTCCTTTTACACGGGAGATATTCGTCGGCCCGGCGGACGATATACTTGCGCGCTGTGTGAGACAGCAATCGAAGTCGGCCCGGATCGCGAGTATGAGACGATTGCCGACCTCAAAAAAAGCGGCTGCCCGGAGTGCGGCGGAGACACTTTCCGCAAATATGGTGAGACCGGGCAGTTCGGCTCCTGAATCGAGAATTTCGGTGGAGGAACACCGATCGCATATACTGATTGACGGATGGACGAGAGATCTCAGTCTTCTGGAAGGACCTGACCGGGCGCGCAGCATTTTGTTACGGGCTGCACGCGAGGCGGGGGCAGAGATTGTCGATGAGTATTTTCATCGCTTTTCACCCTCCGGATATACGGGATATGTTCTCTTGTCCCAGTCCCACATTGCGATACACAGTTGGGTGGATGAGGGCCTGTTGACGGTGGATGTGTTCGCCTGTCACTCGGAACAGAGCCGCGTCATCGCGGAGCGTCTCTGCGAAGATTTAGAACTTCGACGCCGCCGGGTCACTGAAATTCGGCGCGGTGAGGAGCCAGATCATGAAGAAGAATCTTAAGCTGATCGTTTTTATCGCAGTATTTGTGGGAATCCTGGCTGTTCTTCATTTGTTTATATTCGGTCCCATGAAATCGGAATGGGACCAGGTCAAGACCGAGATCCAGAACGGCACCCGGACCTATAAGACCGTTCTTGGACTCGCCGGCGGCGGCGGCAAACAAGAGGGGCTTTTGAAGAACCTCGAATCCGGTCTTGCCGAGGAGCTGAAGAACCTCCAGGCCGTTGTGAGCACGGACAAACAGAACTATCAGACCCTCGTGGACAAATACAACCTACTCGATGATTTTCAGCCCGAAGCGGAGTACCGGGGCACGCTGCTTCAGCGGATCAATGAATTCTCGCAGTTGGAAGAAACGTCCACGGTGACCAAGCTGGACGTTTCCCATGAGTGGGGAGTGAATCCGTCGCTGGGAGAGGGGAAATTCGGTCCCGCTCTCCGTGCCTATGATGGGCATACCCGGACGTACACAAATTTCATCGGGTCCGGAGAACGTCCTTTGAATGAAAAGGAAGGATCCGTCGAGTTTCTGCTGAAAATCGGCTGGGATCCGATGGATGAGAAAGTCAAAACCAAGTGTTTCTTCCTGGCTCTCGGACAGCGCCTGTTTAATAACTTAGACGACGCGCGGGAGGTCAATCCGTTCGCGTCATTTACCGGGCAGCCTCCTTATGAGTTGGAGAGTTACATTGCCGTGTATAAAGGGGAAGGCCCGACAATTTGTTATGAACTGCGTAACTGCGAGGGACAGCTGAGCCATTTGTACACACCCATTGCCGACTGGAAGCAGGATCAGTGGTATTACATTTGCGCGGTGTGGGCGGACAATCAGCAAGCCCTGTATATCAACGGAGCGAACAAGGGGATTCCCGGTCAACCGTTGGTATCCATCCGAAGTGCGGTGGATGTGGATTTTGGTGTGGGATATGGTGGCGGCGGTTATGGCATGGG
>JAKPYU010000709.1 GCA_029568995.1 Candidatus Omnitrophota bacterium
CATCGTCTACGCCGGCATCCTCAGCGTGGCGTAATCTGTATGGCATTAACATACAAGTGTATGGTATAAGCATACATCATGAATGCTTTGGCAAAAGTCTTATCCTCACAAGTCCGGGCGGCAATCTTCGAGCTCCTCTTCGGGTTGAGGGATCTCCCCGCTCATATGAGAGAAATCGAAAGACTTTCAGGCTTTGCCATTGGAACGATCCAGCAGGACCTCAAGAAACTGGAAAGCCTCGACCTCGTGACAAGGCGCAAAGACGGAAACCGGGTCTACTATGAAGCCAACAAGAACCATCCCCTCTATCCGGAGATTCGCAATCTGGTCCTGAAAACGGTCGGACTCGCGGACGTCCTTAAGAAAGCCCTCGAGAAGAGCCCGGATATCAGGGTTGCCTTTGTATACGGTTCCGTTGCAAAGGGAGAAGAGAAAGCCGCAAGCGATGTGGATCTCATGGTCATAGGTGACCTCGGTCTTCGAAAACTGACGGCCACGCTCTCCGGAACATCAGAAAGAATCGGCAGAGAGGTGAATCCCCACGTCCTTCTTCCCTCGGAGTTCTGCCGAAAGAAAAAAGAAGGCGATCATTTCCTGACAAGCGTTCTCCGGGAGCCGAAAATTTTCATCATAGGCAGTGAAAATGAACTTGAAGCAGTGGGCCGATAACGGGTGGCTCAAATCTCACAAGACCAGCAGAGAAGAAATAGCCAACCTCCTGGCAATTGTTGAACGTGATCTGGCCGATGCGGCGAACGAGTCGATCTCGCCGGATTCGCGATTCGGGATCGCCTACAACGCCGCACTTAAGCTCTGCACGGTCCTGCTGTCTGCAGCAGGCTATCGCGCCGACAAGACGCGGCATCATTACCTCACCATACAGGCCATGCCTCTTATTCTGGGGCGCGACAGGGCGAACGATGCACAATACCTGGACACCTGCAGGAACAAGAGAAACATCGCCGAGTATCATTATGTGGGAAACGTCACAGCGCGCGATGTGGAGGAACTGACGGGTTTCGCAAAGGAGCTGAGCGTAACGGTTCGCGATTGGTTGAAGGGAATGCGGCCCGATTTGCTTTGATAAAGCAGCAGAGGGAGTAAAGAATCATCCGACGAATTAGACACATATGCAAGGCATTGCACGTAATCATCCTATGAATGATTTGATGCAATACAAGGACTACTTCGGATCTGTGCGCTACGACGATGACGAACGGGTCTTTCACGGCAAGGTGGAATTCATCCGGGCATTGGTCAGTTATGAAGGCATGGATGTGGAATCGTTGAGGAAAGCCTTCGAGGAGGCCGTCGACGATTATTTGGAACTATGCCGCAAGCAGAAGCGGGAACCGGAGAAGCCATTCAAAGGAAGTTTTAACGTGCGCATCGGACCCCGCCTTCATCAGGAGATCGCTCTGACCGCACTGAACGAGGGAATGTCGCTAAATCAGTATATTGCCTGAGTTCTTGAAAAGGACAGCCGGGAAAGACAGGCATTTCAGGCAAGCGCGGAGATCAAGGTCTCGGAGAAGCGAATGGCTTATGGCGCCGGCGCCACGATGAAATTCGCCACGGTGAAGATCACAAAGAAAACGACAGGGTCATCCTCCGAGAGGTCTTCCAAGGCAGACCGAACTGTTCGAAAGCCAGGCAGAAAGCCCGCGACGCAGTAGGCAACCCTTATTGGCCGCTTTCTTCACTTGAACATATATTCTTGACAATCCTTGGCCCTGAAGCTTATTTCTTTCCGGACAACGGCGTCACCCGGATCCAGCCAACCAACCCTTTCCCGTCCGCGATGCGAGAGGGAAACCTTGCCGACCGGACTGAAATCAGGGAGCCCGAATAGGGATTGCATGTTCCTCGTCGGGCTTTTTCATTTTTATGGTAATCTGGCACGCTCAGCCGGACCGTTCTGAATCATATTGATGACAGGGTCATCCGGACACATTTCCATGAAACGACCGATCTGGAAATTCCGCGAAATGTCTCGCGGCGAGATCAATGTGGATCCCATCGAAGGCGAATTCTTCTCCACGGAGATCCTGGGAAGTCTTTCCGATGCCGTGATCCGCGAAGCGATTCAAAACTCCCTCGATGCCGGCATGCCCGGGCAACAGGTTAAAATCGTGATCACGTTCCCCTCGCCGGATCAGAAACTCCGTGCGGACACAGCCGAGCGGTATCTTGACGGGCTCAGAGACCACCTCGAGGCGAAGAGCAGTGGCCTTGCGAATGGGGTCGACTTCGAGCGGCCCATGGATTTTCTTCTCATCGAGGACTTCGGCACCAGGGGACTCGCGGGCGACATACGGGATGACGGCAGCCAGGATGAAACAGCAGTGAAGAACGACTTCTATTACTTCTGGCGCAATATCGGACGCGCCGTCGAAGGGACGACGACACGGGGGCGCTGGGGCCTGGGCAAAACCGTCTTTCAGGCCGCATCGCGGATCAATTCCTTTTTCGGCCTGACCGTCCGACAGGAAGAGACCCGCCGCCTCCTGATGGGTCAATCCGTTCTCAAAATCCACCGGGCAAACGGCCGGAGATACGCGCCCTACGGGTATTACGGCAGATTCGAAGAGGACTTCGCCCTCCCCGTTGAGGAGCCGGAGCTCGTCGACCGGTTCTGCCGCGATTTCTCGATCCGCCGCAGCGCAGAGCCCGGCCTGTCGGTGATCATCCCCTATCCCGACGAAGAGATCGAGATCGAGTCCGTGATTCGTTCGGTGATCAATCAATATTTCTTCCCCATCCTTTCGGGAGATCTCGCCGTGACCATAGCCGGCGGAGCGAATCGGCAGGCCCTGGATGAAAAGAATCTCTTTCCCTATATCGAAAGCACCGACTGGCCGGATCGAAGGGGGCTGATCCGCCGCCTGGAGTTTGCACGGTGGTGCCTGTCGCAACCCGGGGAGGCCTTCGAGCGGCTCAAGGAGCCGCCTGAAAGCCGCGCACCCAAGTGGGAGGAAGCGCTCTTCGAGCCCGGGCAGATGAAGCGCCTGCGAAGCCGCTTCGATTCGGGCGAGAGGCTCGCTTTCCATGTGCCGCTGTGGGTGGAGCCGAGGAAAAAGGACATCGAGCGCTCCCACTTCAGGCTTTTCCTGGAGCGGGACGCCTCGCTCGACAGGGGCGAGGATTTTTTCATCCGCGACGGGATCACCGTCACCGGGGTGTCCTCGCAGCGCCAGAAGGGGATGCGCGTCATCGTCTCGGCAGCCGACAGGCCGTTGTCGCGGCTCCTGGGCGACTCCGAAAACCCCGCCCACACGGAATGGCAGGAGCGCTCCCCCAAATTCAAGAACCGCTACCATCTGGGACCGGCGTGCCTTCGCTTCGTCAAGAACAGTCCCCGCGAGATCATCCGCATCCTCTCCATGCCCGCCGAGGGCAGGGACACGAAACTGCTCCGGGACCTGTTCTACATCGATCTCGACCCGGGTAAGGAGTCGAAGTCGACTCGCCGGCTTCCGACCGACGGCCCCGGAGCGGGCAACCCGGGCGATGCGGAGCCTCCGGCGGCGCGGCCGTCGAGACTGCTGCTGGGCCGCCTCAAGAGCGGGTTCCGGATCTCCCTGCACCCCGAGGCGAAATTCTATCCGCGGACCATCGAACTGGAAATGGCATACGACGTGCGGCAGGGCAATCCCTTCAGACTGTATCGAACCTTCGACTTCGATCTGGAGAAGGCCCCCATCCGCATCGAAGGAGTCGGGCTGACCTACCGCATCGTGCAGCCCAACGGATTGAAAATCTCGACCGAGCAGCCGGATTTTCAACTGACGATTACAGGGTTCGATCCGAATCGAGATTTGAAGATCAAGATCGTTACCCCCCAGGATAAGATCCCATGATCCGCCGGTTTAACTTTACGGGCCGCCGCAGGATTCCGCGTTCGCGATTGAACATCTTCCTGTATGCGACGCCGGAGGGGAACCTTGCCTTCGACGCCGGGCTCGATATGGAAAACCTCTCGCTTCCGTTCGACGCGAAGCTCTACATCGAGGCCTATCGCAGGACGTATCTGCGACGGTTTGCATGCGGGACCCCGGCCCAGCCGCGGCTTCCGAGAGGACAGATCCTCGACGGGCTGGATTCGCGCGCCCTGGTCATGTTCCGGGTAAAAGCGGTGGACGGCAGGGGCCGCATCCTTGCCGTCGCGGATCGAATCATCCCGCGGCGATCGGACGATGAGGATGCGGGCAAGCAGTGTCTGCTTCCCGTCGAGTTTGCCGATCTAGGGCATTCGATCTGGCGCCTGGACCTGGAGGGAGAGTGGCCCAGCCTTCTTTTGAACAATCGGATCGACAACATCCGGGAGATTGCGCGCGCCGACGAATCGTTTCAGGCGCTGGTCTACCCGGAAGTCGTCCGGCAGGTCCTGTATCACATCGTGGTCGGGGAAGACCACACCGATCCGGACACGGACCCCGATGACTGGATGAGCCTGTGGCTCAGGTTTGCCATCGGTCTCATGGGGCGAAAGACCCTTCCCCCGTCGGGAGGGGAGGACCAGGTCCTGCTGGACAAGGGGCGGTGGATCGACGACGCCGTGGACGCGTTCTGCGCGTCCCAGCAGGTTGTCGATCGCTTTATGCGGAACCATCAGGCGGCGGACTGACCATGCAGGCTCAACTCAGAATCCTCAACGACCGGGGGGTCGCGCTGTATCGGGATTACCTCGACGAGCTGCGCGGCGGCTCCGAGCGCAAGCCCCCGCGGGAGTTGCTGGCCGATCCCTGGTGCTCCGCCCGATTTCCACTGGACGTCTCCGTGGAGCGCAGGGTCTTTCAGAACAAGCTGGCCGTCGCCGCATACCTGAACGATGTTCTCCGTCTCATGCCCCACTCGCAGATCGAGCGGCAGATGGGCCTCTGGAGCTGGCTGAGCCTGTTCTATTTCGATGACGTCTGTCCCCCGAACAAGTATGGCAGGCGCGCCCCCGGACCCCATTATCGCTACATCCTGGACCTGGACTTTCGGCGATTCAACCGCCACCTTCTGCTGGGGCCGTACAACGCCTACAAGCTTCACGGGGAAAACGCGGCGCTTCTTCTGTACGGGCCGATTCACCAGACGAATCGGTTTTTCATCGAACTCACATCGCGGCAGGCCCTGTTCACGAACCGCGGAGTCATCGATGCGGCCACCCTTTTGTACTACGATCCCAGGACCGGGCGAGCCAAGCGGGGCGCCGGAACGACCGTGCGGAAGCCCGGCGCCCTGGGGAGGTTCGTTGACGTCATCCAGCAGCTCGATCTGACGCACGATCTGTTCAGCATGAAGGGCCCCGACGTGGTCGCCCTGCTGCCGGAGGAATTCGCTCCCTGGCGGAAAAAAGCGAAGGAGCAGCGATCGTTTTTACGAAAGTTGTTCAAGAGAACCGGCTAGCAGCGAAATTCGGGCGCCTTGAAATTTCAAAGCCGGCGGAACGGCTCAGAGAGTGGGCCGGTCATTACACCTTCCGAAAAGCGAGATCCGCGAACTCTACACCTTGAAGAATCCCGCGGTGAAATACCAGCGCGTCATGGCTTATATCGGCGTCGGCCTGGGGGAGGCGCCCGCGCGGCTGGATCTGAAGGAGCTGACAAGCGGATCGAGCGTCACGCTGATGGTCCCCTATGACGAAAGAGTATTCTCCGGCGCCCGGGTGATCGATGGTATCCGCACCGCCTTCCCGATTCATGCGTATCTTGACCTCGAGGGGGTACAGGGGTCGGGGGAAGAAGCCGCAAACCGGCTCGGTGAATACAGGGACCACATCGTGCTGATTGGCGGGTGGGTTCCGGGAATGCTCATTGGCGGCACTGCTGCTTCCACGTCGGCAGTATGGATGTCGACTTGGCGCTGGATCACCGCGCCGTCCCGGAAGAAGGATACCGTTCCGGGAAAAAGAAGGCATACGAGTCCGGCGTCTCGGCGAAGCGCGGCCTGACCAATTTGCATCAAGGTGCAAGAAAGTCATGACTTTTGCATGCCCATACAAAATGGTCGCGTAGCCCTGGGGAGCAGGGTCTTCCCGATCGAGTATTTTCTTGACGGAATAAAGCCACAGGATTTATTTCTTACCCGACAACGGCGTCACCCGGATCCAGTCAACCAACCCTTTCCCGTCCACGATGCGAGAGTGAACCTTGCCGACCGGATAAAAGATAAAAAGCCCGAATCGAGAGACCGCCCAAGATTCGGGCTTTTTGCTGTCCGCAACGCGGTTGAAAGATGGAGATGACATGACGCCCGAGAGATGTGCATATGGACAAGTGCCACTTTGCGCATAGCTTGCCAGGACGACCTGTAAGAGATTGGCAGCCATTGGACGAGCATCTTCGCAACGTGGCTCAGTTGTCACGGGCATTTGCGAATGACTTCGATGCAGGAAGGTGGGCCTATTTTGCAGGCTTATGGCATGACCTCGGTAAGTATTCAGATGTATTTCAGGGCATGCTGCTGTCGACGGCTGATCCGGAGACCAATTCCGAGACAAGGATCGGCCGTCCGGATCATTCGACAGCGGGAGCACAACACGCTTTCTCAAATGCAGGGAGGGGGGGGAAGATTCTGGCCTATGCCATTGCGGGGCATCATGCGGGGCTTCTCGACGGAAAGGGGTCTGACGGCTCGCTTGAGAAAAGGTTGAAGAAAGTCATTCCGGATTTTTCCGCCGCACCGGCCAGCATCCTAAATTCCGAAAAATTTGATAATCTGCCCTTTGCGCCTGACGCGAAGCATTTCTCCTTTCAAGCGGCTTTTTTCATACGCATGGTTTTTTCATGCCTCGTAGATGCCGATTTTCTGGATACGGAATGCTTCATGGAGCCATCCCGAACCGCGTCGCGGAAAGGTTATCCTACGCTTGTAGAATTACAGTCGAAACTTGACAGTGCTCTGGACGCAAAAACGGAAACGGCAGTTCTTACGCCTATCAATGAAAGACGCGCAGGGATCTTGAAACTGTGCAGGGCTGCAGCTTCCTGGAAACCGGGTCTGTTTTCGTTGACGGTGCCAACTGGGGGCGGCAAAACATTGTCCTCCCTTGCCTTTGCATTAAGGCATGCCCTCATACACGGGTTGAAGCGGGTCATTTATGTCATCCCCTACACAAGCATCATAGAGCAGACAGCCTCCGTCTTTCGGGATGTTCTGGGCGATGATGCCGTTCTGGAGCATCACAGCAACTTCGAGCCGGCCGAGGATGATCAGCGTTCACGCCTAGCCTCCGAGAACTGGGATGCACCCGTTATTGTGACAACAAACGTGCAATTCTTTGAATCACTCTTTGCTGCGAAAACGTCCCGGTGCCGGAGATTGCACAATATCGTCCGCAGTGTTGTCATCCTCGATGAAGCGCAGATGCTGCCGGTGCATCTCCTGCGCCCATGCATTGAGAGTCTCCGTGAACTTTCCCGGAAGCACTATGGAACGAGCATTGTCCTTTGTACGGCAACGCAACCGGCGCTCTCGTCATCGGAATATTTCAAGGATGGACTGAATGATGTGCGGGAGATCATTCCCGACCCGGCGGGGCTGTACCGGGAGTTCAAACGTGTTGAAGTACAGAATCTCGGCACACTGGCGGATGACATGCTGGTGCACCGTATAAACGAGGAGAACCAGGTTCTGTGCATTGTGAACACCCGCAAGCATGCACGCGTGCTTTACGAATGTATTGAGGCTCAACAGGCATATCATCTCAGTGGGCTCATGTGTCCGGAGCACAGATCGCGCGTCTTGCGTGAAATCAAGACCGTGTTGGAGTCAGGCAGTCCGTGCCGTCTGATCAGCACGCAACTTGTGGAGGCCGGTGTAGACGTGGATTTCCCCGTCGTATACAGAGCAGCCACGGGGGTCGACTCCTTGGCGCAGGCAGCGGGCCGGTGCAATCGGGAGGGGCGAATGACCGGTACGGGACGGGTATTTCTCTTTACGCCCGCGGAAGGATTGCCGGCAGGCCATTTCCGGCAGACCGCGGAAACGGCGGAGATGGTGCTTCGACAACATGACGATCCCTTGTCTCTTCGTGCCGTTGAGGATTATTTCCGTCATTTCTATTGGCTTAGATGCGAACATCTTGATTCCGGACAGATCCTGACGACCCTTGCTGAGGGCGCAAGAAATGGCGATTTCCCGTTTCGTACAATAGCCGACCGCTTCAGGCTGATCGAGCAGTACAACGAACCGCTGATCATTCCCCATGACCCTGAGGCCGCGAGAATGGTCAGGGCGCTTCGATATGCCGAAAGCCATGGACGGCTGGCGCGGGCTTTGCAACGATATACCATTCAGATACCGCGCGATGCTCTGGCGCGTCTGCTTCACGCGGGCAGCGTCGAGCGACTGCATGATCAATTCAACATTCTCATCAACGGGGACCTGTACCGGGACGATCTCGGGCTGTGCCCGAAAGATCCGCAGTTTCACAAAATCGAGAGTCTGATCGCATAAATCCAG
>JAKPYU010000722.1 GCA_029568995.1 Candidatus Omnitrophota bacterium
AACGTTTTCAGCTTTTTGGAAAAAGTGGCGGTCCGTATTCCGGTGAAATTGTTGGCAGTGACGGAACCGCTCACATGGAACACCACATTTAAAACGCTCACGACTCCATCGAGTCGTGTCCGCTTCTGCTTGACCAGGCGAAGTAATTGAGTGATCTCGGAATCGATCCGGCTGTTTTCAAGTTCGGGTCCACCGAGCACGGAGCCAATGTAAAGATGCATCACCACTCACCGGCTGGTCGTTGTTCAGGTGGACGGCACACCGTCTGGGACGCCACCTGTTCAGGGATTGGAAACATGCCTCCCCAGACTCGTTGTTCGTTGGCTGGGCGGGCGGAGATCAAAAATCCCAACACCACGCCCAATCGTCTGCTCCATAAGGCTGACTGGCGAAAAGGCTGAAAATACCGTCGGCAAACGGCCAGTTTCCGCTCACGGTCGCATCGTCGGCACCCGGGAAGTCGAACTGGGCCACATGGATATACTTGCGCCTCGCAAGCTGCTGCAGGTCTTCTATCAACCGAGCGTTCGTTCGAATCAGATGGGGCCGCCCGCCCAGCTTGTGGCCCGGGCGGATACGACGGGAGCCGTCATCGTCCACGATCCAATCGTCGGCCTCTGGGAGCACGCCCAACCTGCTGGCCGAGAGGTGCGAGTCCCATGGCGTGGGCGAGGGATTTCGGGGCAGAGCGTAATGGACGCACACTTCGATGCCGCCCGGAGGGTTCACCCGGCCGCGCATACACATGAGCTGCTCCAGACGGGAAACGAAGATGGAGACATGGGCCGCGGGGTTGCCCACCAACGGAAGGGTGGCGAAGTAGGCCAATCCCGTGGATCCCGATGGCGGAGCGATCTCGATCGGCGGAGTGCCTCCCAGCCGTCCGGCGCCACTACCGGTCTCCGGGATAATCTGCAGGGGCACGCAATGTTCGGGCTGGATGAAAAGCATGGCAGTTCCAAGAAACTCGGGCATCATGTCGGATTGAACATATTACACAGCTTGGACTCCCGGGGTATCGTTCAAGCTCTAGCGCAATCTGCGCTTCACGTTTTCCAGAATGGTTCTCAGATAGTTTCCCTGACGGCGATCCACGGCGGCGGTCACGAGCGAGTGGGGACAAATCGGAGTGGCTCGCGGACTGAAGCCCGTCAATTGAGGCAGACCGTGGAAAGCATAGCGAGGATCATCCAGCCGGATTTCCCATCGTCCACCGATTGCTTTGCGAAAAGTTTCCCCGACGTATCGGGTCAGGCCGTCCAGTCTGTACGACTCTGCCGGGATCAATATTTTCTCGACGCTTGTATATTGTTTCAGGATCAGAGATTCGATCGTTTCTAAAGATTCTTCAGAATAATCCAATTTCAATGCGATGGACTCATCGAGATCGCTGATGAATCTCTGCAAAGCATCATCCATTGCGTATAGCCAGTGTTCAAAATCATCCGGATCAGCCGGAGTGACAAATGAACGTTCCAAAGTCATATTCTTTCCGTTCCGATTCTTCAACTGGCG
>JAKPYU010000731.1 GCA_029568995.1 Candidatus Omnitrophota bacterium
CCGACTGTGACGATGCGACGTCTTCACTCCGCGCATTGGAAGTTCATCTCCTGAATCACACGAAACACAACCTGGTCTGTGCCGCATCGGTGGAAAGCATGAGAGAATGGCTGGACCTGATGCGCATTCTGAATCGGGGAAATGACATCAAAGGCAGCGGCCTGATGACCTGTGCCGTAGGTATCCTTTCGCCGCTGACGCTGAAGGGCCTCAACGGGGATCTTTTGCTGGATGCCTGCAAGTATGATTTCACAGTCAGCCCCACGATCTGCCCGATGGCGGGCACAACGGCCCCCTACTCGCTTGCATCGACTCTGCTTCAGGCAAACTGCGAGGCCGTGTTCACCGCCGCACTGACCCAGATGGTGAATCCGGGGAATCCCTATTTTTACACCATGGGACTCTCGGTATCGGACATGCGGAGCGGGTATGACCTCTATTACACGCTCGATAAGGCCTTATGGAAAATCGCCGGTGTGCAACTCGCAAAATCTTACGGGATACCCTGCACCGTGGAATGCGGCGGGACGCTCACTTATCGCTACGACCCCCAGAACGGCGCGGAAGGGATTCTGTTCATGCTGGGCGCGTTCGCATCCGGCGGAGACATTCTCGCCGGACTGGGTTCCTGCCATAATGCGAACGGGATGTCCGCCGAGATGATGGTCATCCAGCAGGCCTGGTTCCAAGCCGCTCAGTTCCTCGGGCGGGGAATCCGGACGGACGATCTCCGCCTGGGGATCGAGAATATTCGGCAGGCAGGACCCGGTGCGCATTTTCTCGAAGATGATCTGACTCTGAAATTCCTTCGGGGCGATGAGTTTTTCAAGAATGAGATCTTCGATTTCGGAGGCGGATACGAGCCGAGCCTGTCCATGCTGGAACGAGCGCATGAGAAGGTTGAAAACATGACGGCCGATTACCGCTCTCCGGTCCCGGAGTCCATTCAGGAGGATTTGCGGCGATATTTTCACGATTTATATGTGCGGAAGGCATCGAGACCGAATTGAGGTTTCATCGGCCTCGACCTTGTACCGTCGATGAGGATGAGCAATGGAAGAACAGGAACCTCCAAAAAGCGTGCTGGTTTGTGAAGACGACAAAGGATGGCGTCGCATCCTGTGCGCCAGGCTGGAGAAGATGGGGTATCGGATCGCCGGAGAGGCTGAAACCGGCGTGGAGTCTGTGAACCGGTTTGTCGAGACGGAGCCGGATATTGTGTTGCTGGACTTGAAGATGCCGGAGGGTGACGGACTCACCGTGCTTCGATTCGTCCGCGAACTGAACAACGAGGTTCGTGTGGTGATGATTACGGCGGACAATACGCCTCATGCCGTCCAGACGGCGTTGCGTCTGGGAGCAAACGACTACATCATTAAAGGCCCGCTCACCAACGAGCGCTTCCTCCGTGCGTTGGGGGAGCCTGCGCCGCCAAACGAGTGAATCCTATCGGTCGCAGTCGCCCAGAACCAGGTCAATACTTCCAATGACCGCCACCACATCGGCAATCATCGCGCCCTGGCACATTTCAGGCAACGCGGAGAGATTGACAAAAGACGGAGACCGTATCCGCATCCGCACCGGATGGCCCGTGCCATCCCCGACCACGTAGAATCCCAGCTCGCCTTTCGGCGCTTCAATAGCGGAATAGACCTCGCCTTCCGGGACTTTGATTCCCTCCGAGATGAGCAGGAAGTGATGAATCAACGCCTCCATCGAGGTCTTGATCTTCTCTCTGGCAGGAAGAATGACCTTGTGGTTGTCGATCTTGACCGGTCCTCCCGGCAAATCCCGCAGGCATTGTTGAATAATCCTTCGAGACTGACGCATTTCCTCCATGCGTACCGCGTATCGGTCAAACACATCGCCGTGTTTCCCGACCGGGACATCGAATTCGACCCGATCATAAACGAGATACGGATCATCCCGCCGAAGATCCAGGTCCACATTGCTGCCGCGCAAACTGGGACCGGAAACCCCGTAACTGATGGCGCGTTCCGGTGTGATGACTCCCACACCTTCGGTCCGCCTTCGCCAGATGGGATTGTTGGTCAAGAGGGTCTCGTATTCATCCACCCGTCTTCCGAACTCGTCAATGAAATGATTGACCATCGGTACGAAAAACTCCGGCACATCGACCGACATCCCGCCGATCCGCATATACGAAACCGTGAACCGCGCGCCGCAAACCTCCTCGAAAATATCGTAGATCTTCTCACGTTCACGAAACATGTAGAGAAACACGGTCATCGCCCCGATGTCGAGCGCCGCGCTTCCCAGCCAGAGAAGGTGCGAGGAAATCCGGGCCAATTCGCACAGGATCACGCGCAGGTATTGTGCGCGGGGTGTGCAGTCCACATCCAGCAGTTTTTCCACGGCCATACAGTAAGCCGTGTTGTTGCCCATCGGCGAGAGGTAATCCAGCCGATCCGTGTACGGAATGAACCGGTGGTATCCCTTTTCTTCCGCCAGCTTTTCCATTCCGCGATGGAGATAGCCGACATCGGGCACGCATTGAACCACGGTCTCTCCGTCCAGTTCGAGAACAAGACGAAGCACGCCGTGGGTGCTGGGGTGTTGCGGCCCCATATTCAGCACCATTCTCTCCCGACCTCCGGGACTCTCTTTGAGGGCCGTCGTGATACTGGAATCGGTCTGGAAGTCAAGACGGTAAGGCATAGTCAGAACTCATTCGTCGGCCAGGCGTTTGCCCAAGTAGTCGTAGCATTCCTCTTCTGCTGTTTCGTAGTCTCTTCGCAGCGGATGCCCCACCCAATTCTGTGGCAGCATAATCCGGCGCAGATCCGGGTGATTGAGAAACACCACCCCAAACAGGTCCCAGCATTCCCGTTCATGCCAATTGGCAGAAAGCCAGATATCGCAAACCGTGTCGATGGAAGGCGGATCGCCCAACGCGGCAGCCCGCAAACGGACCCGATGGTGCTGGATCGTTGAAAACAGGTTGTAAACCACAACGAAACGTGGTTCCTGTCCGAGGAGATCGACAGCAGTCAGATCGCTGAGAAAGTCGAATTGCAGGTCGGGATGATCGCGCAGAAAAACACACAGGGATCGAATCCGCTCCGGATCGACAACCAGGGTCAGTTCTCCATGCGCTTCATACCATTGCTGCAAAGCACCGGGAAAATCCGTCTCGATGAGTTGGACAATCCGATCTCTTGCAGCGGGGCTGATGGCTTTTCTCGGCATGAGCAAACCTAGGCGACTTCCGTCTCCGGCCGGTTGCCGGACGGATTCAGTTTCATCTTCTCGATTTTTTTCTGGAGTTGGACGATTCCGTGGAGCAACGCTTCCGGCCGTGGCGGACATCCGGGGATATACACATCGACCGGAAGGACCTCATCAATTCCCTGGACCACGCTGTACACGTTGAACATGCCGCCGGAACAGGTGCAGGCCCCCATGGCAATCACCCATTTCGGTTCGGACATCTGGTCGTACAACTTCCGAACCACAGGGGCCATTTTTTTCGTCATCGTGCCTGCGACGATCATCAAATCCGCCTGGCGGGGAGATGCCCGAAACACCTCCGTACCCATGCGGGCCATATCATACCGGGAGGCTCCCGTCGCCATCATCTCAATGGCGCAACAGGACAACCCAAGCGTCAACGGCCACAACGAATTCTTGCGCGCCCAGTCAATAACCGTATCCACCGTGGTCAGAAGAACATTCTCACCCAACACCTTGGCGATTTCATGTTCCAGCCCCATCAGGAATCCTCCTTGCGAACGAGAGGTTGGCGTCCGCGTACCTCCGGTCCCCAATCCAGAATCCCCGTTCTCCAATCGTAGGCCAGCCCCAAAACCAGGACAGCCAGGAACAACCCCATGGACGCCAGGCCGAACAGTCCCAAATCCCGAAAGATAACTGCCCAGGGATACAGGAAAACAATCTCAATATCGAATATGACAAAGATCATGGCAACCAGAAAGAACTTGACCGGGAATCTCTCATGCGCATCCCCCACCGGAGGCATTCCGCACTCATAAGGCTCCAGTTTCGAGTCAGAGGGTTTTCGGATTCCAAAAAGAAAGGAAAACGCGATGGTGCCCACGGCAAAAAACACCGCAATCACGGCAAGAATCAGAATCGGCAGATAAGCATCCAGCAGGCGCATGAAGCCTCTCCTGTCATACCGGGCAATCTTGAGAAAAACATAATCCAAGCCCCGTCAACCCTCAAGGGCGCATGATTGACAAGGCAGGTATACCTACTGTGGGTTGACAGTTCGGCAGAGATACCGGGATACTAGGATGTTTGGTTGGATACTACCCTCACCCCAACCCTCTCCCGGCGGGAGAGGGGGAAGAATTGAGTATCTTTGATGAGCGACTCAAACGACGATTGGAACATCGGCATACCCGACGCGGAGGACCCGGAGCTTTTCGGACCCAGTGTTCCCAAACAGCGCTCCACAGTGGACTCCGACGTGGCAATGGAGGGCGACCTCCAAGTCGGCGGCGGTATCGAGATGGATGGCAAGTTCAAGGGAACCTTGCGATGCGGGGAGGTCTTGACCGTCGGCCCCAACGGCGAGACAGCCGGCGATATCGAAGCCGTCAATGTGATAGTCGGCGGGCTATTAGAGGGAAGTCTCCTGGCCCGAAAGCGCCTCGAAATCCGCGCAGGAGGCTCATTCTTCGGTGAGCTGGTTGTACAACCGGAAGTCCTGGTTCTGGCCGAGAGGTCCGAGTTCGCACGGGAACGTCCGAAAGCGTCGGCCGCTTCGCGGAAAGTTGTAGAAATGCCCATTGCCGCCAAGAAATCTCCACCGCAGCCCAAACAGTCTCCACGCAAACCCTCTAAAAAGGAATGAACTCCCTGTTTATTCCTTCCCCTTCACCCCGACAAAATGCTGCGTCCTGTCGCGGAACAGGACGTTGAACGTCGTCAACGAACCGTAAATCCCGGTGATGTATTGCTGCAAACCGACTTTGTCCGCGTCGTCCAGATTCGGATGCTGGTTGATCTTCTGCTCCAGAACCCTCAACCGGTCGCGAACCATGACAATCTTGTGAAAGAACACCTCGATGGGGATTTCCTTGGCCTGGAGTGACTTGTCTCGCGGCTGCATAATCAGCGTCCCACCGATCCAGCGGTCACCGATCGGGTAATATCCCAAATCCAGTTCTTCCTGAATCACTTCCCGAAGCGCATCCTTGATTTCTTCCGCGTCCATCAGTCCTGACCTCATTTTCTATTGGAAAACTCCATGAAATCGCTGCTGAGAAACCAGCGTTCCTATTGTAGCGCAGTGTGGCCTGGAGTCAGGGGATCGACCCCGTGCAACGCCGGATTTCTCTTTCCGCCCGTGATTCCCGTGGACTTGTCATTCTCAAGGGGTCCGTCTAATCTTCTGAAATACAGTATGAAATGCAAATCACGGAAGATGAAACAAGAGGTTCAGATGGTGGAAAAAAGCCTGGATCGTAAATTGGCGGAGATCCATGCCAATCGAAATTCAAAGACGTTCATTCTGGCCGACGCGAAGGATGCGGATATGGCGTTCGGGATTCGTTCCGGGGGTGTTTCACCGGAATCGTATCACGGCGAACTGCGTTTTCGGAGCATCGCCGAATACCGGGAAATGATGCGCCAGGTGACCATTCAGGCGGCAGTGGACATCATGTTGATGTCGGCGAGCAGCACCGAAATCCTGGCGATTCAGGAGCACCTGTTCGATAACTCGCCGGTCACACCGGCTGTACGCGCCAATGACACGACGGACATTCATCTTGCCCGTCACGGCATCTATGTCAACGAGTTCTCGCGACCGTTTCGATCCGCGACCATCGACCACGCGCAATGCGGGAAATACGAATGCGCTCCCTCGGAACGGGGTGCAGGAGCCAACCTGGGTCTGTATTCCGTAACCTTCAACAACAATCACGAGCGGGACCTGGAAACCCTCAGGGCTTTCAAAGAATTCCGTCTCGAAGCGGAAGAAAAGGGATTTCGCTATTTCCTGGAAGTTTTCGACCCAAATATGGATATCGGCCTGTCACCGGAGAAAATCGGGGAATTTGTGAACGACATGGTTACGCGAAGCCTCGCCGGGGTAACCAGCGCGGGTCGTCCGCTGTTCTTGAAAATGGTATACCACGGCCCGAAAGCCATGGAGGAATTGGTCAACTACGATCCGCACTTGATTGTGGGGATTCTGGGTGGCTCGGCAGGTACAACGTACGATGCATTCAAACTGATCCACGAGGCGCAGAAGTACGGTGCGCGCATCGCCCTGTTCGGTCGGAAGATCAACAACGCGGAGCATCAATTGGCCTTTGTGCGGTTCCTGCGCCTGATTGTGGATGGGGCCGTTTCACCGGAAGATGCCGTACCGGCCTACCACGCCGTTCTTCAGGGAATGGGAATCAAGCCCCATCGGTCCTTGGAGGATGATTCTGCGCTGACCACCGGCATCATGAGCTACGGTGGTTCCTCAACTGCCACGATCGACATGGGACAGAGATCGGGATCACAGACCCCCGTGAGCGCACCCCTCCCGGGCAGTGCTCCCTTACGAGCACCTTCGCGGGACAACGAACCGGATTGGAGTCGTATGACTCCTCAGGAGAAACTGGCCTACAATCAAAGGGAACGGGACCGGATTTTCGGCTGATTCATCAGCGGAAGGATGCGAGATCAGACGGCCTGGCTTTCCAGGGATTTTCCGGAGCCACTTCCCGCTGCTCCGGTTCGACGTTTGTCTTGAGGCGGTTGCCCCGCAGCGGCCCCTCGTGCGCCGCAATTCTGGCAGACCCACGTATTGTCAATTCGTGTGAACATCCACAGTCCCGCGATTACGGTTGGAATCCCGATAGCGAGGGAATGAAGAAGACCAAGCCAGGTCAGCGCAATGGTCAACGCCACTCCACAGGCTGTAACGCCCAGGGATAGAAACGGATTGAACCGTTGAATCCGCATCGCCACCACCAGAGCACCACATTGTGCACAAGGGGGAAGTTCATCCGGATCTCGTTTCTTGCGAGGCGCAGAAGATGAGCCGTCCTCCGGGATCTCCCCCGCGGTGGCCTGATCGATATGCTCCAGTTCATCCGGATTCACCGACTCAAAGCCGCCGGTATCCTCCTCACCGAAGTCGATCATCGCCATTAGATCCGAATCGCCGGATGCACCATCCGCGGCCAGATCGTTCACATGCAAGGTTTTCTGGAAGGCTTCATCGTCGCGGATAGGATCGAACTCCGGGTCTTCCTTGGCCCAGTCGATACACTGCTGGTCCAGTTTTGCCGCCCGGTCCAGGTATACAATGGCATCATCCCGCTGGCCCAGCATGGAATAGCAGCAGGCAAGATTGTACAGTGCTTCTGCGTATGAGGGATCTTCGAGAACGGCTTCTTTAAACAGTTCGGCGGCCTTATCGGGCTTCTTCTTGTGAAACTGAATCAGCCCGCGATCGAAGAGTACTTTGGCTTGCAAAGAAGGCACGGCAACACCTCGTACATCCTCTCATTTCGCCCTGAATATAGTATATCACATTGAATTGATAAAAGATAAGTGATTTTCAACGCTTTCCAACCGATCCAAGTTGCCTTACAACGGCTTCACCCCCGGTTTCCTTTCGGCATCTCGCGGGGTGTACGGACTTCCGTTGAGAATCTCTTTATCTCTCTTTCCGGTCATCTGGGGGAAGCTGCGCCAGTGGCGTATCTCAGCCAAACCGGCGAGGTTCTCCTCAGCCAATCGAAAGCAATTCGTGTACCAGATTATTACATTGAACGCCCGGAAGAAGCAATTCAAGAGATCAGGGCTGTTTTGGGGGATTTTCACCCCCTTTTGGCGGCGATGGACATGGCTATTCACAGTGCTTGGGCTGCCGGCCAGGGACACCCATTGCATCGAATCTGGCAGATTGAGGCAAAAAACGCCCCTCCAAGTTCCTTCACGATTGCCTTGGACACCCCCGAACGAATGGTCGAACGATTAGAGTTCAGCGGTGATTATCCTATCCTCAAGATCAAATTGGGGGGGCAAGACGATGTGACTCGACTGAAGGCCATTCGCCAGGCAACCACCAAAACTCTTCGAGTTGACGCCAATGAGGGATGGGATCGGCAGACCGCCCGATGGTGGATTGAACGCCTTCCGGATTGGAATGTGGATCTGGTCGAACAGCCATTGCCACGAGGGGACCGGGAAGGATTGCTCGAACTGAACCGGATCAACAAGGGACGCATTCCCATCATCCTGGACGAAAGCGTGCATATCAGCCGGGATATCCCTGGGATTCTCGGCACATGCGACGGAATCAATATCAAGTTGGCAAAATGCGGGGGACTGTTGGAAGCACGGAAGATGATTCATCTCGCCCGCGAGCACGGGTTGCGGATCATGGGAGGGTGTATGTTGGAGAGTTCGGTGGGTATTACGGCGGCGGCCCATCTTGCACCGTTCGTGGATTTTGTCGATCTGGACGGTGCGGCGCTTCTGGCAGACGATCCGTTTGATGGAGTGTGGTTCGAGAAAGGACAGGTTCGATTCCCGGATCGTCCGGGTTTGGGCGTGGTTTTCCGTGGAAATCCCCATGATATATTCGGGGAGTGAGTCGTTGCACTAACAGCAGAACCGAGATCTTCGCATTGGGAGATGGAATCATGCGGATTCTTTTTTATACTGGGAAAGGTGGTGTCGGAAAAACGAGCATTGCCGCGGCCACGGGCCTGCAGTGCGCATCGCAAGGATACGATACCCTGGTGATGTCCCTCGATCCGGCGCATTCGCTCGCGGATGCCTTCGATCTGGAGCGTTCTCTATACGATACCGCCAGGGGGGATCCGGTTCCCGTGGCGGACAGATTATGGATTCAGGAAATCAACATTCAACAGGAGTTGTCCAGGAACTGGCAGGAGGTCCATGCCTATATCTCCAGTCTGCTGAATGTGTCAGGTCTCGAAGAAGTGGTTTCGGAAGAGGTCGCCATTTTCCCGGGTATGGAGGAGATTTCCTGCCTGCTCCATATCAACCGCTATCTCAAGGAGAAGCGGTTCGATGTGATGATCCTGGATTGCGCGCCGACAGGCGAATCGGTGCGATTTGTCAGCATGCCCACCACGCTTGAATGGTATATGAAGAAGATTTTCCGGTTCGAGCGAAACCTGATCCGAACGGTGCGTCCGATCCTGAAGGGGGTCACATCCGTTCCGTTGCCGGAGGATCGGTATTTTCAGAACCTGGAAAGTCTCTTTCAGAAGATGGAAGGGATCGACCGGATTTTATGCGATCCGGAGGTAACCAGCGTTCGCCTGGTCACCAATCCGGAGAAAATGGTGATCAAAGAGACGCAGCGGGCATTCATGTACTTTGCGTTATACGGACTCTGCGTAGACCTGGTGATCGTCAACCGTATCCTCCCGGAGGACGCCGATCTGGTGTATTTCCGGAGATGGCGTGAGAAACAGCAGGAATATGTGCAGGAAATCCGGGGATTGTTTGCTCCGGTGCCGACTCTGGAAGTGCCGGCATTCGAGTCCGAAATCCTGGGCAAAGAAGGATTGGACAGGCTGGCAAAGCGGCTATATGATGATAGGAATCCGACAGACCGGTTCGTCCAGGAACGGCCGATCCGGTTCTCGAAAGAGGATGGACGGGGGACAGTGATCATTCGTCTGCCTTTCGCTCTGAAAGGAGAGGTGGACATGGTAACCGCGGGGGACGATCTGGTCGTTCAAGTGGGGAATTTCCGAAAACACGTTACCCTTCCCCGGACGTTCGTCGGCTTGACACCCGAACGAGGCATCCTGCGGGAGGGGGAACTCAAGGTCGAGATGGGAGGTGTCGGCGATGAACGCGACAAACGAGGATGAATCCCGCTTTACGGAAAGCTGCCGCTCGCAATCCTGTCCTATCGGTGCGCTGTTCGATCTGCTATTCGATCTTCCGGGGGAATCGCTCGATCAGTTTCGGCAGTCGAAGATCGCCTTTCTGCGCGGTGTGCGGGGGATGATCGATCGCCGGATCGAGTCTCTCGAAAGCGTCCGTGAACGCAAAGGAAAACGTGCCCGTAAAGTAAAAGTCGAGTAGACTTTCCGGTCCGAACCGCCCGGAAAGTCCCAATTCAACAGGAGGAATCGATGCGTCTGTTTCGATGCGTACCATTGGTTCTATGCGTTGGCCTGCTCCCCATTTCCGTTTCCTCACAGGTATTAGAGACGATTGAAGCGAAAGTGAATGGGGAGATTGTTTTTGCGTCTGAACTGGATGATGCCATGCGAGCCATGTGGTTCTACAGGACAAATCGATCCCTGGAATCCATGACCGACGAGGAATACCTGGCTTTGCGAATGCGCGCGTTGAAAGAGCGGGTTAAGGATCTCCTCTTGACCCAGGAATGTCGGAAGATCCTTAAGGAACGCGGAGTGGATAATCGTCTTTCGGATCGTGAAATCAATCGCCTCGCCGATCAGGAAGTTGAACAATTTCGGGCCGCATTTTCTTCGGAAGAAGAGATGCGCCAGAAAATGGAGAAGAGCGGGATCACCGAGGAAAGCCTGAGAGCGCATTGCCTGTATCTGGCCCGGCAGAAATACTGGCTTCGGGAAATTGCTCCACGGGTTGCACGCGAGCGGGTTCCTCGAGTTACGGAAGAAGTGGTAGCGGCGTTCAAGACGGAACACCCCGACCAATGGAAAGAGCTTGAAAGTGTTCAACTGAGCCATATCCTTCTGAACGTCCCGGAAAACGCCTCCCCGGAACAAGAGGCAAGCATCAAGGAAAAGGCCGATCTGATCGCTTTACGGGCAAAGGCCGGTGAAGATTTTCAAGCGCTCGCCCGCGAATGCTCGGAACAGGAAGAAACCAGGAAAAACGGGGGACGTTTGGGCAAGTTGCGTCGAAGCCAGATTTTCCCCGAATTCGAAGTGCTATTCGATCTTCCGGTCGGGAAACCCAGTGACCCGATCCGCACGAAATTGGGATACCACATCGTCTTGGTCCATGATCGAATCATTATCGCCGACGTGCTGTATCGCCAGAGTATCAGTCGAGAGTTCGACCGGTGGATAGAAGAGATCATCGACCGACCGGACACGGAGATCTACGGCAAAGGGGAACTGGTCAAAGAGAGCATCACCGAGGCCGGTTCCGAACAAATCGATATACCCGATACCGCCATCCCGTAGAGATTCCATTCGGACCGTTCCGCTGGAACAGTATATTCTCCGGGATCGGATGATTACGCTCCCATGTTGATCACGAGGCTGATTAGTTCATCAACGGTGGAGATGAGACGTGCGGCGGCCTGATACCCCTGCTGGAAGCGGACCAGGTTGATGGATTCCTCGTCGATGGACACACCGGAAATCTGCTCCTTGATCGACTCAAACTCGCTGAGCAGCGCTCTGTTGACCTCGCTGAACTGGCTGATTTTTGCACCTTCCAGTCCCAGACGGGAAATCATGGATCGGTAGTAATCCCCGTGACTTCCCCCTTCCAGAACATCGGAATCGTTCAGTTCTGCAATCGCAAGTGCCGCCTGATTGTCGCCGTCCGCCCCGGTTTTCGATGTCGCCAGAAGCCGGGCGTCGTAAAGAACTGTGTCATTAACCCGAACGCTGGCGGCATCGGAGCCTAGAAAGAAAGTGTTCAGTCCGGCGGACGCCAGGAAGTGACTCGTATCTTCCAGGAACGAGATCTCATCCGTTCCGGTCGAGGATAGGACCAACTGATTGTCCACGTTAATCGAGGCAGAAACGGTGGGTCCGATGTTGTCGCCAATTTGGGTGACCTGGCTTGCCGCCAGGATCGCATTGTCCCCGGTTGCGTCAAGAACCGGCCCATCCGCAAAGCCCAGTGCCGCCAGTAACAGAGTATCATCGCTTCGGAATGTGAATTGATGCCCCCGTGTACCTTCCACTTTCAAACAGTATTCCGTTGGATCGGATGGATTGGGGGTCAGTGAAGCAAGGATAGGAGCGCCAACCTCGTTGGCCGCATCGTTGATTGCCTGAACAACGTCCGAAAGGGTCATGGCACCTGTTACCGGATCCGCCTCGACCTCCACATTGAATATATCGGTCACTTTGCCTCTGGAATCGGCGACAACGACCTCGAAAGTCCCGGACTGAAAGGGAAGACTCCCCAATTGCCCATATCCGTCAATCTCGCTGAGACCCAGCGCATCAATCAATCCGGTGTTGTCGTTTCGGAAAAAGAAGCGGGAGTCGTTCGTTGCCGTAATCTGCATTTCCCCGTTGGCGGTGACAGTGACATCAAGATCGGCCATGGCGTTGATCTGCGCGGCCACACCGCTGATCGTCTGAATCCCCCCATCGGAAATGGTGACGGTACGGGTTTCCCGGATGTTCCCCCGCGCATCCACCACAATCACATCAAACGATCCTTCCCCGATCACAGAAGGAGGTGCACCGGGGAAAACGGCGCTGAAATTCGGATTCGAAGCGGTAATGAAGTCGGTGTTCTGCTGCCCCGCCGAAAACAGACCGTTTGCGCTGGTGGAAGCGCCTCCCACCAGGTCGACGGTCGGATCGGTTACAGGAACCATCATGGCGCGCATGATCCCGGAGGTATCTCCCTGAACCGACAGCGTTTCTCCGGATCCCGTCGTCTGGAGTCGAAAGAGAACACGATTGGGGTCTTTGGGATCGGGAACAAACGCCACCGCGACTTTTCCTCCGGTTTCGGTCGCGATTCGTCCCGCAATATCGGACATGGTATCGGTCGAGTTGATGGTAATCACATAGGGATCGACAACATTGGGAGTCGTCCCGTCGGCGTCGATGTCATTTCCGGCAGCATCTTTCAGGAGGATCTTCATTTGAAAGGGGCCGGGATCGAATCCAACCGGCTTATCCGGAAACAGGGCCGAGAGCGCCAATGGGGGTCCCGCGGGCAGCACATCATCGGGATCGAAATTCAAAACCGATTTCACATCACTGACATAGACAGGATCAAAGGTGTACGCAGAATACGCCGTGGAAACAACCCCATCCGCTCGATCGATCCGCTGCACGATGTCATACACATTGTCATCTGTGGAGACATTCACATTGAACGTTCCACGGGTCTCGTTGTCTTCCGTGGCCACGCGGATGGTAAATGCACCGTCTTCTATTTCAAACGGGTATTCCGAAATTTGCGCACTGGGGGGAAGCACCGGATGATTGAAAAGTTGATCCAGTGTTTTGGGAGAGGTGGGCAAAGTCGATCCGGATGGAAAGACGAATTCACTTGTGAGCTCCTGGTATCCTGCGGTCCCGGTGGCTGCGCTGTGGATGCGGTTGACTTCCTGAATCAGGCTTCGGGCCAGTGTATCCATATCATCAACGAGCTGCGGAAGGATACGGTCCCGTGCGTCCACAATCCCCCCCAACTGCCCATCCTTCAGATACTTGTCAAGCGATTGCAAACCCTGGCGTTCGAAGAAGATGTTATCAATCTCCACGGGAACCCCGCCGCCGGTACGGGTGACCAACTGGTTTGTTTGCACGCCATCTACAATCCTTACACCGTGAAGGGTCACGGCGACTTGTCCTTCCCCGATATCCAGAACCTGGATGGGAACGATCTCCGAAAGACGGTCGAGTCGGCGGTCACGCTCATCCCTCAGGTCGTTCGCCGAGAAGGATTCTCCGACTTCAGCGATTGAAATCCGGCCGTTGAGATTGGCAATATTGACTGCAAGTTGATTGATTTCATCAACTAGGTCGTTGACCTGATTGTTGAGATCGGTTCGGGCTTGATTCAGCTGTTTCGCAATCAAGTTCAAGGTATCGGTAAGGGTGGCTCCACTTTCGAGAACAGCGCTGCGGACTTCCTGGGCTTCCGGAGAATTGGCGAGATCCTGCCAGGAAGAATAGAACCGGGAAATCAGGTTGTTCAATCCCCCGGAACTCGACTCCTCAAGGGAACTGGAAATCGGATCCAAGGTATCATTGAGGATGGATTCAATCCTCAGGAAAATGTTATCCTGTTCTTCGTAAAAAGCGGCTCCGCTCTTGGCACTTCGAACCTGGCCATCCAGAAACACATCCCGTATTCGTTCCACGGTAACGACATCCACACCGGACCCGAAAATCCCCTCCGTGGTGCTGATCGGCACAGAGGAGGTCTGTACCGTTCGTTGACGTGTATAGCCTTCAGTGGAGGCATTCGATATGTTGTTCGCCGTGACATTGAGGGCGGCTTGCGAGGCAAACAATCCGCGCGCGCCGATATTGAGGATGCCGAATAGCGTTACCATGATCTTTTTGCCTTCCTCAAGCCTTGAAACCCCTGAATACAAGGAACTCTCCGGCAAATTTTGCCGGGATGATCCTGCAAATGATGGGTCGTATTCAAGAAACGCAAACCCCGTACCAGAGACCTCGGGAATCAGGGCTTCAACGGGGTCGAATGCGTTTGAACGCACCCTGTGAATGTGTTAGGCTGACCGTTCACAATCAGTTCGATAGCGAGACACTGAATGGATAAGCCCGACCTCTCAAATGAAGTCAAGAGCCTCCTCCCGGAGCTGATCCGGCTTCGGCGCGATTTCCACCGCCACCCCGAACCGGCATTTCAAGAGGAGCGGACTGCGGCAGTTGTCGCGGCGTATCTGCGAGACCTCGGATTGCCCGTGCAGAGCGGAATCGCGCAGACCGGAGTCGTCGGTTTGATCGAGGGGAAAAAGCCGGGACGGACCCTTCTGCTCCGCGCGGACATGGACGCTCTGCCGGTCGAGGAAGCCAATGAGATCGACTATCGGTCCGAGGTTCCGGGACGGATGCATGCCTGTGGGCATGACGGGCATACGGCCATTCTTCTGGGAGTGGCGCGTGTCCTGGCGGAGAAGAAGGATCGACTGGTCGGCAACGTCAAACTGATGTTTCAACCGGCGGAAGAGAAACCCGGCGGCGCATTGCCGATGATTCAGGAAGGGATTTTGGAGAATCCAAAAGTGGATGCTGCCCTGGCGCTGCACCTGGCGATGATGTTGCCCACCGGGCAGATCGGCGTTCGTCCGGGGCCGGTATTTGCGAGCACGGATGAATTCCGGATCGTCGTGCTGGGCAAAGGCGGTCATGGCGGGATGCCCCATGAGACGGTGGACCCCATTGTCTGCGCGGCACGGGTCGTGGAAGCCCTTCAGACACTTGTGAGCCGTGAATGCCACCCCACGAAGGCACTGGTTCTCACCATCGGTTGCATTACGGGCGGGCAGACGTTTAATGTCGTACCGGATCGGGTCGAACTGGGCGGAACGGTGCGGACATACGACGCGGCACTGCGGCAATCCATGGAGGAGCGCATCAGGCGAGTGGTCAAAGGAACCACAGAGGCCGCCGGAGCCGATTATCAACTCGATTACCGATACCTCTATCCTCCTCTGCTTAACGATCTAGCCATGGTCGCATTAGTCGAATCCATCGCCCACAACGTGGTCGGCGAGCAACATACGCTTGTGCACGATCTCGATATGATCGGCGAGGATATGGCTTTTATTATGGAACGTGTACCGGGATGCTATTTCTTTGTCGGGGCGAGAAATGAGGAAAAGGGATGTATCCATCCGCTTCATAGTTCGCGATTCAACTTCGATGAGGACGCCATGCCCATTGCTGTTGAGATACTCATCCGCTGTGTTGAGCGATTTTTGAACGATTAACAACTCTTGGAGATCATCAATGAACAGTAATCGAACAGTGGAATACGACCGGCGAAGTCTCCTCTTGAACGGCCAACGTGTATTCCTGACTTCCGGGTCGATCCATTATTTTCGTGTTCCTCATGAACTGTGGGCAGATCGGCTGGAGAAGGCAAAATCCTTTGGCTTGAATTGCATTCAATTCTATGTGCCCTGGAATTATCATGAGCCACGCGAGGAAGACTACTATTTCAAAGGCGATGCGGATCTGGATCGGTTCATGTCGCTGTGCGAGAAAATGGGATTTTACCTGATTGCACGGCCCGGACCCTATATTTGCGCGGAATGGGATTTCGGCGGATTCCCGGCATGGCTGCTGACCAAGCCGGGCCTCCTGCCTCGCCGATATGAACCGCAATACCTGGGATACGTGGACCGCTGGTTTAACCGCCTTATCCCCATGATCGCGAAGCATCAATACACGAGCGGAGGCGGCGTGATTCTGGTCCAGATTGAAAATGAATTGGGGAATATTTGCCTGGAAGAGGAAGAATCGGAAGCGTATTTGACCCACCTGGAGAAATTGGTGCATCGGAACGGGATTGACGTTCCGCTCATCACCTGCGCAGGTTCCCATAAGGGAACGCTCGAATGCATCAACGGCCACTATCCCGCACGTCAAGTCGGGAAATTCCGCGAAAAGCAACGGGAATCTCCTATCTTCTCCACGGAATTTTATCCTGGCTGGTATTCCACGTGGCACAATCCGGCGGATTGGAACCCCTATCCGAAACAGGTCGTGGAAAATGAAACATGGCGTTTCCTTTGTGCGGGCGCATCGGGATACAACTATTACATGTGGCATGGCGGAACGAATTTCGGCTACAATACGATGTATCTGCAAACAACGAGTTACGATTTCACCGCGCCGCTGTCGGAAGCGGGCGGAGTAACGGACAAGTTCCGTGCCCTAGCGCGACCGGCCCGTTTTGCCTCGGCATTTTCACGGACCCTGGCGGACTGTGATCCGGTTTGTGCCTATAAAATATTCGGTCGGTATGGCGAGCTTGTCGCTCATACGCGTATCAACGACGGGGCCAGATTCGTATTCCTGGAGAATCGCGGGGATAAAAGTCGAAGGCAAAGGATGCAGAGCCTCGGATTCGCATGGATTTCTCTGAAAGTCCCCCCGAATGCATTCCGAATGGTCGTTCAGAACGTGGATCTCTGCAACGGCATTTCCCTCTCGGAATGTCATCTCCCGATACTCGGTCTGTTTGAAATTAAAGAAGCAAAGGTATTGGTATTGGAGGCTGCAGACGGTTTTGTGCAGTTCGAGATTACGGATGACTACGAGATTTCGGGCGATTTGCCGATCCGATACACCGACAGTGCTCCGATACTGGAGGGGAACCTTGCCGGAAAAGACTATGCGCGGGCGGACCTGAAATCCGGGGATACGCATCTGATTATTCTGGTGGTCTCTCCCAAGCTGGACAACCGTGTCTGGCCGGTAGCCGACGGAGTTGTAATCGGGGGCCGTTACGCACGGCAGCACAAGGAACAGGTCGAAGTGCATTTTGGGCCGGATGAACAAGAAGCATGGCTGATTACTTTGCAAGGCTCCACAACAATTGCACCCGGAAATCCTACTCACACACTTCCCATCCTCGGTGAATGGATGTGTACGCGTTGGAGTACGGAGCTTCCTTGGACTATATACGGCCCTGAATGGATAGAGAGTTACCGTCCCGTTTTACGGGATCTTGTCGGTAGTCATCACGGCTATGCCTGGTACCGATGTAACGTACGGGAAGAAACCCCGGTTCAACGTCAGTTGACTCTGACGGCACTGGCGGATCGCGCATTGCTGTTCGTTAACAACAAGCATGTACTCACCACACTGGAGCCGCCGGAGGATCGCCGGATTCAGCCGTCGGCGAGTATTCGTGTGCCATTAGAGAGGGGAGAAAATATCATCGGCATACTGTCCGATAATCTGGGACATGTGAAAGGCGATTGGCAGCTGGGCGACGTGCGGAAAGACAGCATGAAAATGCACGACGATCACAAGGGATTGCTCGGTCCCGTGTATCTCGATTCAAACGAGTTGCATTTCTGGTCTTTTCACCACGGTCTGATCGGCGAGCGGCTCGGATTCCCCCACGGCGCGGGGGAATGGGAGCCGCTTTCAGAAATGGTAGACGGGGTGCTGCGATGGTTCAAAACGGAATTCCCGATACAGCAGAAGACCTTGCGTGCCTCGGTGGCGTCGCCGTTGCGAATTCGCATGGAGGGACTGACCAAGGGCGTTCTGTGGATCAATGGGAAGCACCTGGGGCGCTACTGGACCATGAACGGGCATCTCGATTATTACGTCCCCGGGCCGTGGCTGAGCAAACAGAATTCACTGGTGATCTTCGAGGAAGGCACTGGGACACCGGAGAAAGTGCGTTTCGTCTGGGACCCGGCAGGCGCATGTGCAGTAAGTACTTTGAAGATTGGAGATGCAACCGTATGCTGATATCGCTGCTGGTTTTTAGTATTTGTATTTACTCCCGTGCATCTTTCGCCGCGGAATTCCCCTACGAAATCGGACAAGTCCGAACCTATGAAACCGAACAGGAAATGCCGTTTCCCGAGGAAAAGGCAACAGGGCATTATGTGCTGACCGTGCTTCGAGAAGAAAAAGTAGCGGATCGGAATTGCCGGGTGGTACAGGAACACTACGATCCGGCAGCCCTCGGCACAAAACGCGAGTTGTTCTACGATTTCGATTTCAATCGGATTCAGGAGATTATTTCTCA
>JAKPYU010000109.1 GCA_029568995.1 Candidatus Omnitrophota bacterium
GGTGCTAAGATGCCCGCACAATGTCGGAATCGAGCGGCATTTGTGAGAACGGAACGGACGGAGGTTCATGATGACGAAGCGACTCTTCCTTTTCCCGTTGGCATTGTGCCTGATCGCGTATGTGGCCACAACCGGCTGGACCGCCGCGCCGGAGGTCTATGCAAAGGCGAAACATATTCCTTCCCGGTACGTTTCCGAGCCGGACACGGAGAATCTGAGCGAAGAGGCCCTCGCGGAGAAGAAGACCGCCGAGAAGCTGGACAAGGGGAATCTGCTCTATACAGGGCGCGTGGTCGTGGACCAGAACAAGAAGATGCTTGTCGCTCCCAAGCACATCAAACCGTTCGAGGGAAAGTATTTCACCACGGCCAAGACTCCGCCGAAAGTCGAATTCGGCGTCATCCCGGCCACGCCGCGATTTTTCCCCGAGCCGGTTGACGATCATCACCGCGGCTTCTGGGCCAGCTGGAGCCAATCCGCCTACTATCCGGGAAACGGAAAGTTCTATACCGCCATCGGGGACAATGGCAGCTATAACGCCCACCTGTATATTGTCGAATACGACCCCGCCACGCTTTCATTCGGGATGTCCCAGGAAATCAATGATGCCCTGGGACGCGCCGATAACGTGTTCTCCGAGGGGAAGATCCACGGCTGCCTGGATTTCATGGACGGCCCGTACCTGTGGTTCTGTACCTATTGGTCGAAATATCCCGATGTGCACGAGGAAGATTTTGCGACCGGATACACCGGCGGGCATATCATGGCGTACAATGTCGAAACGAAGGAGTTTTGCGATTTCGGCGTGCCGATGCTGCGGGCCTCCTGGCCGGGAAGCCGGGTCGATACGAAACGCCGGATGCTCTATGCCATCGGATATTATTGCGAATTTCTCGCCTGGGATATCGACAAACAGCAAGTGCACTGGGCGGGATACCTGCCGGAAGGAATGGTCTGGTCGAATCGCACCTTCCTGATCGATGAGGCCACCGGCAAGGTTTATACCTGCAACCAGGACCCGTCCGATCCCAAGTGCCGTCTGATTGAATACGATCCCGCAAAAAATCGGTTCAGACTCCTGAACGCCGAGATGCCGCCGACCGAACAGGTAGGAGACTATAAAGGGGGTGTTGTGAGCCGAATGCGAGGGGTAACCGAGAACAAGGCTCCGGATGGGCTGTTTTACGGATCGACCCATGACGGAGAGTTGTTTACATTCAACCCGGAGACCGAGGAAGTCAAGGATCTGGGGATCAACTGGCCGGGGGAAGAACGATACACGACATCCATACAACGAAGCCCGAAGGGGCGATATCTCTATTACGCTCCCGGCGCACATGGGGATGCCAACGATGACGGTTCCCCGGTGATCCAGTACGACACCCAAACCGGCCAAAGGAAAGTCCTCGCGTTTCTGACCCCGTATTGCTATAAACAATACGGCTACACCCCCAGCGGCGCGTTTTCCGTTCGGCTGGACGATAAAGGCGAACGACTATTCATCTGCTGGAATGGCGCGTTTGTTGAGTACGAATACACGACAGGTGAGAAAAAGAAGTCCCTCTTCAGACACAATTCGATTACACTTCTCCATATTCCGGAGAGCGAGAGAATCGAATAGCATACAGGAGGCGTTTCATGCGTATTGCGGTAACGCTCTTGATGGTTTTCGCGGTGTTGCTTTCTGCTGCAATTTCGGAAGGAGCCAAGCCGGGGGCGCTTTCGCCGACGGTGGAGGTAGAGGAAGAAGTGTACTCGTACCAACCGGCGAACAACGGCGCGAATCCGATGTGGTGTCACGGCAACACGAGCATTGTCCGCATCGGCAAGACCGTCTTCGCCAGCGGCATTGAGACCATCCCGGATGCCTCGCCGCTCAATAACTGCCTGCCCATGCTGTTCCAACGCACCGAGCAGGGATGGGAGCGGATTTACAAAGGCGAGGGACGTACACGGGAGCCGTCACCATTGGTAGCTTTTCATGACAGCCGCGTGTTTCTCTCGTTGAATCCGACCCTTACGGAACCCAATACTTATGGCGGCCCCGCAAGACCCGAAATTCTGGAGTTTTCGGCCAAGAAACCGAAAGCGGGGTATGAAACGCTTCTGCCAAAGTGGAACGGCGAGCCGAAGTTCACGGAACACTCCTATAGGAGTTTTGTAGCCGATGGGAAAAATCGGGAGATGATCCTGTTTCAGGACGTCGGCTACACGCATTCGGAATGGGCATTCCGGGACCGGGACGGCAACTGGTCCGCCCAGGGCAAACTGGTCTGGCCTTACGGTGCGGAATATGACACACCGCAGCCGATTCGGACCTGCTATCCCGCTGTCGCCCTGAAAGACCGCGCCGTTTACTTCTGTGGTGTCAGTGACATTGTCGAACCCTACAAGGCCTGGCGGGAATACAAGTTTCAGATTACCGGGCAGAAATGGGATTACGATTTCCGACGGCTATTCTATTGCTGGAGCGATGACATCACCACCGGCAAGTTCCATGACTGGGTTGAAATCTCATCCCGCGACAAGACCTGCGGCTGGGTTTTCCCGATGGATATGTATGTCTCCGATAACGGAGATGTCTTTGTTCTCTGGAGCGAACGGGCCATTGACGAGCGCCTTCGGGAGAAATTCTTCCCGAATGAGAAACAGCGTTTCTCCCTGGAATATGCGTTGATCCGCGACGGTAAGGTCATTGTGCGCAAAGCGCTGGTTGAGGGCGGAGAGGACCTGGGCGGGGAACGCACGGGCGATGGGCGGTTTCATGTCACCCAAGATGGACGGCTGCATGCGTTCTATTATGTCAACGGGACAAATGCCGAAGGGGCGTCCATTTCGGAACACCGCCTTACGGAAATCTTTCCGGACGGCAACCATGGTGAGCCGGTTCTTGTCAAGTTAGAGACTCCTCTTCGATCTTTCTTTACAGCAACGATTCGCGGGGGATGCAAGCCATCGAATTTTCTGGATTTGTTCGGGGATACCGGAAGTGCGATGCGGTATGTTCGGATTCGATTGAAGTAGATATGCAAGTGGGCGGATAGGACGAATGAGGCGAATGGGACCAATGATTTTTGCAGGGTGGGGTGAGGGAAATCCAAGACCGGAGAATCGCCATGCACTCCCATCACAGAACGACTACCCTCCACGCCTTTACCTTGATTGAACTCCTCATCGTTGTGGCCATTATCGGTATTCTGGCGGCGATTGCCGTCCCGAATTTCCTGAACGCGCGAATGCGTGCAACCGTGACCCGCACGTATGGCGATCTGAAGGCGCTTCACAAGGCAATGGAAATGTACCGGATCGACAACAACGGTTATGTTCCCGATTACGACAGCGGGGCGGTTCCGGGAGTTTCGATTTCGATGAACGAAGTCCTGACATACGCCAAACTGACTTCGCCGGTGTCGTACATGGCCTCGATTCCATTGGACCCGTATTTCCTTCAAACCACAACAAAAAGTCTGCATCCCAAGTCGGTCGCCTATTTCCAATACGCCGGTCCCCACAGCGGGCGGCAGGACCCACGGGATGCCTGGCGGCCCAGCGGAACGCTCTACACCATGACCAGTTTGGGACCGGACAAGATTGACCAGTCCGCCTGGAGTTACCCGCATCCCACGGCGTATACCGTCAGCTACAATATGTCGAACGGCCTTCAGTCGAAGGGCGATATTTACATGTCGAATCATGGGTTGGTGTTCTGAGGGGACGAAGGATTATTCACCCCTGCCGGCGAGGATCTCTGCATTCGCCTGCAGCATCAGGCCGCGGCCTGAGATGGTTTTGATGACTCCGTCGCCTCTCGGTCCAAGGACCTCGCGGAACCGTTTGCAGATCTGGCTTTTGATTTTGGGGACCTGCGCTTGCTCCACAATGGTTCCCTCCCAAACCCGGTCCAGCAACATGTCATAGGAAACACATTCGCCGGGCCTTGCCGCCAGGAATGCGAGAAGCCCGTATTGCTTCTGTGTCAGCGAAACGGGTGCGCCGTCCAGGATGACCCGGTCCGGGCGATGGGGATCGATGTAGAGGCTCACGGCGCTTTCCCGCAAGGAATCCCGCTTCGACTTGTTGTCCTTCCCGTTCTTTGGAAGGAGATTTCGCCAGGATTCGGGAACTGCTCGGTTCACTTCGGCTTCGGGCAGAGAGGCCACTGCTTCCGGCTGGTCCGCGCCAAGGTCGATGAGGTCCAAGGCAAATTCCCTGGGGAATCCTCTCGCCAGAAGAGATTTCCAGGCGAATCCTTTTCGCGGCAGGCCGGTGATAACGCAGCCTCTCAATTCATCCAGCCGGCGGCAGAGTTCCGGGGGCGCGCCCATCTCCGCCGCAATCTCCAAGGCCGGTTCCAGCAGCCAGGACGCCTGATCCGCCAGGCTGCGCACAACTCCCGCAAGAACCTCAAATCCACTTTCGATTCTCAGCATCTTCTCCCCGCTCGACCATGCGTCCAGAATCAACGTTTTTTTTGCGGCACGTTCCTCCGCCTGGACAGTCTGTCCCGATAAATCCGACTCCGGGATGGGATCGTTCTCCCAAAGTCGTCTGGACCACATTCTGCCGATCCATTCGGAGCGCCGAAGCGGAACGAAAATCTCCTCGATCTCTTTGGAACGGCAGATCGTGTGAAGCAGAAGATGCGGCTGCGGTCC
>JAKPYU010000761.1 GCA_029568995.1 Candidatus Omnitrophota bacterium
GTGCCGCATGTGGGTTCGATGAATGATCGCGGCTTTATCCCGATGTCTATCAGGAGTCGGCACACCTCACGTGCCAGTTCGGGCGGTGTTTGAAAATCGCCGAAAGCAACCTTCCGATTGCGGATTGTGGATTGCGGATTGTGGATTGTGCGGGAGGAACTCCCTCCCCGTTCACGGGGAGGGTTGGGGTGGGGGTTCATTGTCGCGTTCACAGGAGGGTTGGGGTGGGGGTTGTTTCTCAACCTTCATACCTTTCACGCTCTGCGCTTGCGGTCCAGGCAAGGCCGCAGCTGCGCTGCCGCACTCCAAGGCTCAGCGAGCCGCCTTCCCCCGTTCCGTCAAGTAGACTCCCAGCGCCTCTTGCCAGGTGGGCATTGTGTCCAGGTCGAGTTTCTGCAGGGCGGCGTTCTCCAGCGCGGAGTTGGCCGGACGGCGTGCGGGAGCGCCATACTCGGCGGCGGTCACCGGCGTGATGGGAACGTTCATGCCCGATTGCCGAAAGATTTCCTGCGCAAATTGCAGCCAGGAGCAGACTCCGTGATTCACAAGATGGTATGTGCCATATTGTTCCGTCTCAATCAATTTGCGGATATGCTTTGCCGCATCCCGCGCGGAGGTCGGCGAGAGATATTCATCGGCGACAATCCGCAACGGTGTACCGCGCTCACCGAGTCGAAGCATGGCCTCCACGAAGTTCGTTCCTTTCATCCGGCTGGGTGTCAGGCCGAAAAGCCCCGCCACGCGAATAATGTAGTGTTTTCGCCAGGTATATTGCAGATAGTATTCCCCGGCCAATTTGGTCAATCCGTAAGCGTTCACCGGGCCGGGTGGATCCTCCTCCGTGTACGGAGTCGGTTTTTCGCCGCCGAAAATGTAGTTTGTGCTGATATGGACCAGTGGCAGGTCCCAGCGTTTGCAGGCCGCTGCCAGGTTCTTGACCCCCAGCGCGTTTACCCGAAACGCCTCCATCTGTTCGCGCTCGCATTCATCCACGCGGGTAAACGCCGCGGTGTTGATTACAATGTCGCACGATGTGAACGCGATCTGCTGCTGCACCCGCGCCTCATCGGTAATATCCATTTCCTCGATATCATAGGCAATCACATTCTCCCCGGAGAATTCTCTTACCAGGTCCGAACCGAGCTGGCCCAATGCGCCGACGATTAAGATATTCACGGAATGCTCCTTTTCAATTCTTCTTGCCGCCGCCCGATCCGGCTTCTTTGAATGTGGGGGATACGGGACGGAATCCCTCGTTTTTCATGCGCATCCGGTACAGGGACTTCTTTGCGGTGATGTACAGCGTTTTGAAATCGGCATCGCCGAATGCCAGGTTGGCCGGACCTTCCGGGACCTCAATAAGCCCTATCCGTTTTCCCGACGGATCGAATACGGAGATTCCATCCGAGGCCGTCACGTAGAGGTTTCCTTTGACGTCGACTTTTGCCCCATCGAGACCTTTTGCGGGAATCTCGCCGAACCGGCGGCCATTTTTCAGCGAACCGTCTGGTTGGACATCGAATGCCTGAATGAATCCGGTATGGCTGTCATCCACGTACAGAGTTTTCTCATCCGGCGAGAGCGCCAATCCGTTCGGTTTCTCGAATCCTTCTTTGGCTTCAAGAAACAGCTTTCTATCCGGGCTGATCCGGTAGACTCCCTGGTAAGCCAGGTCTTTCTCCTCCTTCGGCGTGCCGAAGTCCGGATCGCTGAAATAGATGGTTCCATCGGAGCGAATGACGAGGTCATTTGGGCTGTTCAGCCGCTTTTCCTCGAATTTCTCGGCCAGGGTGACAATGGTCCCGTCTTTCCTGGTTCGGGAGACTCTCCGTTTGCTGGTCTCACAGGCAATCAACCGTCCCTTCATGTCGAGTGCCAGCCCATTGGAATTATCACTCGGCTCCCGGAATACCTCGAAGGTATTCACGGCGGTCCATTTGATGATCTGGTTTGCGGGAATATCGGAAAACAGCAAATATCCGTCGGGATGCCACACCGGACCTTCGGTGAACTGGAATCCGGTTGCCACCTGCTCGATCTTGCCATCCACAATCTCCGAGAGATCCGCCCAACTGCTTAAGGAGCACAGCAGGAACATGGCTGGGATTATTGAGAACATTCGATTTTTCCCGAACATGATGCACCTCCGCGTTTTTTTCATTCAACGATCCGGTTTGATTCTATCTTTTTCAAGCGGGACGGTCACGATCTATGGAGACAACAAGATGTCCGAGTCGACCCCATGGAATCTCGACGGC
>JAKPYU010000116.1 GCA_029568995.1 Candidatus Omnitrophota bacterium
TCGACAGGCAGGCCGGGGAGTTTTGTGGTACCCAGTCAACCCCCACCTAACCTCCCCCGATCTTCGGGGGAGGGACCTCTCCCCCACTTTCTTTGCCCAATCACCGGCTCCGCCGGAGGGAGGCTCGCGATGACGGGTCAAGGCGTTTTTTTCTGCCAGGCAGAGACGCCTGGCCCACCGGGTATCTGCCTGTCGAAGGGGGATCTTTCTCAGGAGCATCACACCGGCGGTGCGGAGATGCGGACGGTCTCGCCCGATTCTGCGGAGCGATGCGCCGCCTCCAGAACTGCGGTTGAACGCCAGCCTTCGTAAGCGGTGACGTAGGGTTCGCGATCCTCTACCAGCGCGTCCACGAAACTATTGATACACGATGGGAACGCGCCTACCCACTGGTCGTAAACCTGGTAATTCAGTAATGAACGCGGCCAGGCAAACCCCTGCGGGGTAGACATTTCGATGGCCTCCATTTTCCGGTCCAGGTGGAAATGCCCGTGTTCGCCGACTACCTCCATAAACGAGTCCGGCATGGCGGGATGCGATTCCGGGTAAATCCAGGTGGATTCGAATGTCGCAAAGGCCCCGCCCGCATAGCGCACCATCGCCTGCATGGCATCGTACGTGTCCCACCCCATTTTCTCTTTGAGTACCCGCTTGACACCGAACGCCTTGACCTCGACCGGGTCCTGGTCGAACCACCAGGTCATCAGGTCGATGTCGTGACAGGAGAGGAACCACATCGGGGAACTGTCTTTCGCCCAGGGGATCATCTTCGTGGGAACGGTGATCGGGTTGTTTTTACGGGCGTATCCCATCAGGCACGCGCCGATTCTCCCGTCGCGGATCATGCGGAATGTAGCGTGGTACGGGGCAAGCCAGCGGTGGTTGAACGAGACCTGGAGTTTTAAGCCTGTCTCATGGACCCTTCGAACCATTGCGGCGGCCTCGGATTCGTCGGTTGCCAGCGGTTTTTCGACGTGGACATGGATTCCGGCATCCAGGCAGGCCATCACCGGCTCGAAATGCGCCCAGTCCGGCGTGGCAATGTACACGGCATCGGGTTTCTGCTCGGCGAGCATTTTATGATAGTCGGAATAGGTGTCCTTCATACCGTATTCCTGTTTGGCGTAGTTGCGGTTGTTTTCATCCAGGCAGGCAATGGCAGTGAGAGAGACCTGCGGATTGCGCAGAAGGACCTGCGCTACGCATTTCCCCATGATTCCCAGGCCGATGATGTTTACTTTGAGCGACATGAAAGAACCTCCCAGGGTTGTTGTGGCGTTGTTGGCGGGGTATTGCCTTACCTTGCCCCGAAAATCGCGGTTCCGATTCGGACCATGGTGGAGCCTTCCTCGATGGCGACCTCGAAATCGCCGGTCATGCCCATGGAAAGTTCCGGGCGGTTGCCGAGTTCGCCTGTGTATCGCGCGGCGAGATCTCGCAGCGCGCGGAAATAGGGGCGGGCTTCTTCGGGGTCCTCGCCGAACGGCGGCATGACCATCAGACCTTTCACCTCGACGGCGGGTGCGGCGAGGGCGGACTCCAGAAGGCGTTCGAACTCGCCGGGAGCGGTCCCGAATTTCTGTTCCTCACCGGCGATATTGACCTGCAGCAGGATCGCCTGGCGTTTCCCGATGGACTGGGCACCACGATTGACCGCCTCCACCAGGCGCGGGCTGTCCACGGAATGAATGAGATCGAACAGGTGAACGGCCTTGTTTGCCTTGTTGGTTTGCAGGTGGCCGATCAGATGCCAGACCGCCGGGAGATCGTGCAGTTCGGCGATCTTGGTTTCCGCCTCCTGCACACGATTCTCGCCCAGGATGGTCGCACCGGCGGAGACCGCCTCGCGGATCGCCTCGCATGGCTTTGTTTTGGAGACCGCGACCAGGGTGATTTCGGACGGGTCTCTTCCGGCACGCGCGGCCGCCTGCGCGATACGTTCTCGGATATGATCCAGGTTGGTTCTGATGGACATGTGCTTTGCTATATGGCCAACCCCCACCTGACCTGAGCCGGGCTTGGGGGAGGAGCCTCGCCTCGTGCTATCCGGCCAACCCCCACCTGACCTGAGCCAGGCTTGGGGGAGGAGCCTCGCCTCGTGCTATCCGGTCAACCCCCACCTAACCTCCCCCGATCTTCGGGGGAGGAATTCTCCGCTCAGTCTGTCGGGCAACCCCTACCTGACCTCGGCCGGGCTTGGGGAGGGGATCTTACCCATCCACAAACAGTAATTCTCCCGTGATTCCCGGTCTATCCTTCCTTCATGCGTTCGCGGAATCGCCGGAAGTGTTTGGAAGATACCGGGAACAGGCTATGATTTTCGATTATGACAAAACGCGCCGCCACGCCGTTGCACGTTCTCCGCACGCACAATCTCTGCAAAGCCTACCGGGGCAGAGTTGTGGTGAATCGCGTTTCGCTGGAAATCATGGAAGGGGAGATTGTCGGATTACTTGGACCGAACGGGGCAGGGAAAACCACGACGTTCCACATGATTATGGGCCTGGTCCGCCCGGAAAGCGGCCAGATTTCACTGGATGACCAGGTCATTACCAATTGGCCGATGTCGAAACGTGCCCTGTCGGGGATCGGCTACCTCTCGCAGGAACCGTCGATTTTCCGCAACCTGACGGTAGAAGAGAACCTGATGCTGATTCTGGAGAACATGGGGTACGAGATCGACCGGAGAATTACCCGATGCCGACAGCTGCTTGAGAGCGCCGGGATCGACCGGCTGTCGCGCCAGAAAGCGCGTTCCCTGTCCGGCGGGGAGAAGCGACGGCTGGAGATCTGCCGCGCCTTGGCGACGAATCCGCATTTTATTCTGCTTGATGAACCGTTCTCCGGAGTAGACCCGATTGCCGTGGCGGATATTCAGGGCATCATTCGGGGATTGCGGGACCAGGGGATCGGGATTCTGATTACGGATCACAGTGTGCGGGAGACCCTGGAGGTTACCAACCGGTCGTACATCCTGCATGAGGGCGATGTTCTGGTCCAGGGGCCGCCTTCGGAACTGGTGAATGACCCGGTGGTTCGACGGACTTACCTGGGGGATCGGTTCTATTTCCGCAGCGGGGCGGATGTCTGACGTTTCTGCCCTGTAACCGAGATTCCTCACATTCGTTCGGAATGACAGAAACGTGCGGAATGACGATGGCCCTGGCGTCTCCTCATCCGGTTGCTTCCACATTCAGCGCAAGATATTCCGGCGAGACACAAATCTCGTTGCCGTGCTGTGCGATTGCTCCGTAGGAGCCGTTCAGAATCTCCAGAGCGTCCTGCACCCGCCGTGGAGACGGGAAGAGATCCTTCTGTTTCAAGCAGGTGGTTTTGAGTTGGTCTCTCGGAATGCACAATCCGTGTTTCTTGAATTGCTCGTAGATGAACAGTAGTTGCTGTTTGGTTCCCGAATCCGCCTCGTAGTCGATTGCCTCGCGCAATGGAGCCAATGCGGTAAGTCGTTGGTGATAGGTCAGATTTCCGGCGCGGGAGATAATCGCGTGTTCTGCTTCGCTGAGCGCCTGGCGGAGATCGTGGACATAATCGCGGGCTGTCAGTGACCGTTTACCGAGCCGGGGGCGAGACAGGCCGAGTTCCAGCGCACGACGCAGGACGTTCGGCTCGATCCGAAAACCCCAGTGGGCGCGGTAATGCCCGCGATATTGGTCTTTGAGAAATTCGATGGTTTGCTTGAGGTGTTCCAGGCTGTGATTTTTCCGCGAACGCGCGTAGAGCTGAGCGATATCGGGGTCGATCTGTTCTTCCTCGATCAAGTAGCGTGACAGAAGCACCTCCGCTTCGCTGGGGATTCTGCCCTGGCGACGGAGGATCTTGCCGATTGCCCGCCGCCCTCCCATCAGATCGGAGATTGCCAATTCCCCATTTGAGAGCCGCACCAGGTTTTTCATGGTCTGAAAACTGGCGCGCACAGAGATGTATTCGATCTGTTCAGGGGATGCGCCCAGTTTGCAGAGTAACTCCTTGCGTTTTTCGAAATCCTCCCGCTGACGTCGCGTACGGTCGATGCGGCAGGTCAACCGGGCGAAGTTCGATTTGAGGCGATTGGGAGAGAGGATTTCGCCTTCCGATTCCAGGAGACGGACTTTCTTGCGCAGCATGTCCATACTGGACTGCGACACCAGGAAAACCAGGTCCTCCTCCGTGAACGGAGGGTTGATCTTTCCGCTGTCGGCGAGGTGCTCCAGAAACAGTGTTTTTTCTTTTCGTTCCACGGTCCAGAGGTTGCCCCGTTGCCCTCGTGCCCCGGCACGTTTCTGCACTTTCGCCACGGAGAGGTTCAGTTCCGGCGGGTGCAGGAAAGATCTCACGGATTGATAGACCGCGATCTGTTTCAGCAGCCGAGGTTGCGGTATGGATTCGAGGTTGGGAATGACCGGACCGATCCGGCCGATCAACTCCGGCAGATGCCTGTCAGGATTCTTCTGCACGTTCCGCAGAAAGGTCAAATGCTCCCGAAGGAGGACCTCGCAGAGTTGTTCGCAGAAATGACGCCCGTTTCGGCGGATCTGTTCTGCCTGTTCGGGGTGCTCTTCCGCCATTGTGCGGGCGGTTGTCTCTGCCGCAGCGACTAGCGCCTCCGCCTGGCTGTCCGAGACCACTGGAAACGGAAGCAAGGACTTTACCTGCTCTTTCAGGCATTGGCCGATCCGGGACCGGTTCTCCCGGTAGGTTTCAGTCGGCGGATTCAGGATTCCCTGGAGGAACTGATTTGCGGCATGAAGAAACCGGTTCCATTCCGGGAACCCCATTTCGCATGGATGCGAATCGCGTTTCTGTGTCTTGTCCCGGTTTTCCGCAACCTTGAGGTGGATTGTCTTGTCCGGGCGTTCATGTTTTATCTCGGACGGTGGGAGCGCCGTCTGAAAGAGGTCTGATCTTGCCATTTGGTGACTCATTATCCTGAACCTCTGACTGACATAATAGAGTAAATAGATAAACTTAATAAATATAGTTTACGAAAGGCCTGTCCCAATCTCAAGCGCAGATGGCCGGTTTCAGGGAATTTTTTGAGGAAGAAAGCAGGCAGGGCTGCGTTCAGTCTTCCTCCGGGGGTTCGGCGAAGCGGGGGTGGGAAACATGCCGCCAAGTGTGTTGCGTGGGATCGAATTGAAAGAAAAAGGGATGTTTGGGGACAAATTCCCCCAAGGGGAGACTGTTCAGTTCACCCTCGAGATGAAAATCCTCGGATGCGACGTCCGGCCAGACCGGCAGCGAAGCATACGGAGCGAACACCTCCGCCCTGACAGTCAGCCAGACCGCCGATTTGGGGGAATCGGAGAAGAGCAGGTCATCGGGTGAGTAGCCTTCTTCGCGGATAATTTCATCGACGTCGATGCCATTGACCGTCTCAAGTGTCAGCCCGTGGAGGGGCCAGGAGAATCGTTGGCTCTTTCCCAGAGGGATGCGGGAAGAATCGGCCAGCGATCCGAGTTCCACACTCACCTCGCAGCGGAGAATCGTGTCCCCTTGCGCGAAGTTGGCGATGATAAACCGAACCTGGAGAGGACTCTGCTGTTCGTTTATGGCGAGGATGCAGATGATGGGAGTCCGAAGTTTCCCGTCATCGAGCACACCCGACCCGGCATAGGGGATCCGTTCCATTGCCATTTTCCCGACTGGATACAAGGTCTCCATCTTACCTGAGGACCCGGCGCATGGTTTCACCAATTTATGAAACTAGGATATAGTAAATTTTTCAACGGTCTCAGGTCTGTTCGGGACGGACTCTCATGATTCGACGCGCGCTTGTCAAAGATGTGAAGGAAATCAAGTCGCTCAACGACCGATACCGGGAGGAGGGGAACCTGCTGCCACGGTCGCTGACGGATATTTATGAGAATGTGCGGGATTTTTTTGTGATCGACGAGGACGGGAAAATCGGGGGCTGTGTGGCGCTGCACGTGGTCTGGGAGGACCTGGCGGAGATCAAGTCCCTTGTGATCGACAGGGACTTTCGGAAGAAGGGGTACGGGGATCGGCTGTTCCTGACCGCGATGAGTGAGGCGCGGGATTTGCAGGTCGCCGATGTGTTTGCGCTGACCGCGATTCCCGCGTATTTCACGGCGCGGGGGTTCAAGGAGATCGACAAGTCCGTCCTGCCGCACAAGGTCTGGGCGGAATGTGTGAAATGCCCGAAATTTCCCGATTGCGATGAGGTAGCGGTGAAAGCGAATGTGTCGGAGTGGTTTGCGACGTATGGGGCCAAGTTCGGAACCGAGGAGGTTGCCTGATGTTTCTGGGAAAAGTAGTCGGCACGGTGGTTTCCACTCAAAAAGATCCGAAGCTGCGAGGCGGGAAGCTCCTGGTTGTTCAGCATGTCACGATGGATCTGCAACCGTCGAAGGGATTTGCCGTTGCGATGGACTCGGTGGGCGCCGGGCAGGGGGAACTGGTGATTTGCGCCGCCGGATCATCCGCGCGCATGACTGAAGTTACCGAAGGGCTGCCGGTGGACACCGTGATTCTGGGTATTGTGGACAGTTTGGAAATTGAAGGGAAAATCGTGTTTCGGAAGGACGAAGAAGGCTGACCCCCCCCTCAATCCCCCCGTAAACGGGGGGAAGAATCCTTGCTCCCTCCCTGTTTACGGGGAGGGTTGGGGTGGGGGGAATGTTGGTACGGGGAGAGCTGGAGTGCGATTAGCCGCAAGGAGTAGCCTGTAATGCAGATGGCGAAAGTGATCGGATCGGTTTGGGCGACACACCGGCATTCCAGCCTGGGTGGGGTGAAACTCTGTATCATTCAGCCGGT
>JAKPYU010000002.1 GCA_029568995.1 Candidatus Omnitrophota bacterium
ACCCCCACCTGACCTCCCCCGATCTTCGGGGGAGGAACCTCTCCCCCAAAGTTTGGGGGAGACACAGAGGGGGTTGTGCGTATCTTCACTCCTTCGCCCATCGCGCGAGACACGGTGCTTTCTTGATCCCAATCACCGGCCTCGCCGGAGTCGCGCTCGCGATGGCGGGACTCTGCAAAGGCATGTCGGTTACAGAAGATCAGGGGTCGAATCGTTTCCAGTCATCCTGGCGGATGCGATCTAAAACAGTGGATATATCGCCATAGCTGAGGATGCCATTTGTGGGATTGTATTCGGCATAATCGAATGCGGTCAGATTCGGGCCGAAACTGAGAATCGACATGGAGAGAGTTCGGGCAGGATCGGTATATTCGCCCTGCACGTATCCCGGAACGGGGAAATAGGACCCCGGCTCGATGTGGTAAAACAAATTCCAATTGATATATCGCTCTTTCGCTTCATCCGTTTGCAGGACTTTTTTCTCCTGAAAGATGTCGATGGGGCGGGAGTTCATGTATGGGACCGGGGTTGTGAGCTCGGCTTGCTGTTCGGGCGCATGTTTGTGCTTTGGATACCAGTTGCTGTTATCCAGTGCATACATTTTGCAGGCCGTATAGAGGGCCTTCTGGTCGGAATGGACCCGTGCAACCCGAGCGCGGGTTTGTGCGTTCATGAAGTTGGGGACGGCGATGGCGGCCAATATGCCGATAATAGCGACAACAATCAGGAGTTCGATCAGAGTAAAGGAGGAGCGATGCATAAGAACTCTCCGGTATTTCGAGTTTTCTTCGTTTCGTATTACCACAAGAAGCGGCCGGATAGCCTCGTGATCCGTTGAGATTCCTCACGTTCATTCGGAATGACGGCACTTCTGTCATTTCGACCGAAGAACGAAATCTCATTAAGAAGTCGGACTCACACCGCCGGTTTGAAAAGAGAACACTAGCGCAGTTCCTCCCAATCGGCGACGGCGCTCCGGGGCGCGAACTCCTCAATCAGGGCCTGAATGACTTGGTCCATTCCCTCGCTCGCCGCATCGCCCGCCTGGTTGGTGACGGCAATCACGGCGAATCGGTTCTGGGGCGAAAGCCAGGCGTTGCTGAGATTCATGCCGTTACTGCCGTCGTGGAACAGATAGGTCCTGTCGTCCCCCCACTCGGCCACCCATCCGCAGGCATAGGAGAAAGGCCCCGGAAATTTCGCGGTGTGCAGGCGAACAATCGTTTCCTGTTTCAGCAGGATCTGATCCTCCCATTCGCCGTTCAGATGAACCAGAATGTATTTCGACCAATCGGTTATGGAGCAATGAACCAAACCGGCCGGACCATAGACATTCGGAAGGTCGTTTTCTGAAGTAGGCGCGACCGGAGTTCGTTGGTTATTCTCATCATCTATATAATGCCACCAGGGAGCATCAACAACATCTGTTGAACCGTAGGTTCCCACGCCCGCGCTGGTCATTCCAAGCGGTCGGAAAATCATCTCCTGCATCAGGTCTTCCCAGCTTTTTCCCTCTATCTTCTCGGCAATCGCGCCCAGGACAATATAACCGGCATTGGAGTACAGATAATCTTGACCCGGCTGATATACCGGCTCGCTCTGCAGGGCAACCCCCACATAATTATAGCGTTGTTCCACAATGTTGGAGCCGGGGAATACGAATAATTCGGGATGGATAATGATATCGTCAATGGTCAGACCGGAAGGCAAGACATCGCGTAGAAGCCCGGAACTCATCATCATCAACATCTCAACGGTCACCGTTCTGAACGTGGGATTCATCGTCTCGACAAATTCGGGAAAAATTTCCGCCAACGTGGAATCCCAACGGAGTTTCCCCTGTTCGATCAGGATGGCCAACAAGGTACAAGTCATCGACTTGGTGCAGGAACCCAGATGAAAGGGATCGTCAATGGTTGCTTTGACATCGGTTCCGGCTTTTCGCACTCCGGCGATTCCTGTGGCATAAAGCCTCCCGTCCAGAATCACAGCCCCCACCATCGCGGGAAGATGGTGTTGTTGCACAACCCGATCGAGGGTTGCGCTGATGTCACCCCATTCCTCGGACCAAACGGATGAGGTGGATACTCCGCAGAACAACAAGAGAAAGATCGGCAAGAACAACAACCGTTCACAGCGGAAATGGCGATACGCAGGGCGATCTCCAAGTATCGAGGATGCAGCACAAACCTGGGTATTGGGAAACGAATTCAAAAGATATCTCCATTTCATAAGGAATCGTGCCGATCTTAATTTCCGATTCCGATTTCGTCAACCTTCTGTGGAAGGATGCGTTCTGGGATGATGGGCAAAGACAACAGATTGTATTATGATGGACATGATGAGTCCATTCTCAGGAAAGGAATTGAGACATGATGCGGAGTGTGCGTTTGGGATTCGGGAGAGGCTGCATATTCGGTTTGGCGATGGGGCTGTCCATTCTGTGTTCTTCCGGGATTGTCAGGGCAGGAAAGATGTACCTGGGTTTGGACAACGCCGTTGTGGTGGTGCGCAGTGGGGATATTCCGTCCGCGGAAAGGGCGGCGGCGCGTGTGCTGGTGGAAGAAGTGGAAAAGCGGACCCGGATTCGCTGGGAGATTCGCACCGAATGGCCTCCTCATGGAACGGTTATCGCTATCACCACGCGAGTGGAGAATACCGGCTGGGACCGGGACCTTCCCAAAGATGCAACGGGAATCAGCCTGAGACCGGAGGGGTATCAGGTCTACGTTGAGGAACAGCCATCGAAACCACGCACAATCTGGGTAGTCGGGGCGGACCCGCGCGGAACGCTGTTTGGGGTGGGGTATCTGTTGCGAAAAATGGTATTGTCAAATGAATCCGCGATGATTGAACCGGGCATGGATATTTGCACCGCGCCGGTGTATCCGATCCGGGGCCATCAGCTCGGATACCGAAACAAGGCCAATTCGTATGATGCCTTTTCACCGGAGCAGTATGAGCAATACATCCGTGAACTGGCGATTTTCGGAACCAACAGCATCGAGAATATCCCGTTTCATGACAGCGATGTCAGCCCCCATAGCAAAGTCCCGCGTCGGGAAATGAACCGCCGTCTGAGCGAGATCTGCGCGGAATATGACCTTGATTACTGGGTCTGGACACCGGCGGAAGGAGACTTGTCCGATGCGGAGTTCTGCAAGAAAGAACTTGCGATGCACGAGCAGCTATACCAGGACTGTCCGCGCATTGACGGGGTCTTTTTCCCCGGCGGCGATCCGGGCGATAATCACCCGAAAACTGTTTTGCCGTTCCTGGAAGAACTGTCGAGAATCCTGGCGCAACATCATCCCGAAACAAGAATCTGGCTTTCGTTACAGGGATTTGATGATGAGAAAACGAATTACGTTCGGGACTACGTACAGAAGAACCAGCCGAAGTGGATGGGCGGTATTGTGGGAGGACCATCCAGCCCACCGATGGCGGAAATCCGCGCGTGGCTGCCAAAACAGTACGGATTGCGGGATTACCCGGATGTGACGCATTCGGTGCGCGCCCAATACCCGGTTGTATGGTGGGACCCGGCGCTGGCGCTGATCCATGGCCGTGAGTCCTCTAATCCGCGCCCGATGTTCTATTCCGCGATTCACCGGTGGACCGCGCCCGGCACCGACGGGTTTATCTCTTATTCAGATGGTGTTCACGACGATGTAAATAAAGTCCTGTGGAGTATGCTCGGCTGGAAGCCGGATCGCGACATTCGAGAAATCCTTGTTGACTATTGCCGGTTCTTTTTCGGGGCGGATGTGGCAGAACCAGCCGCGGACGGCATTTTCGCCCTGGAGAAAAACTGGTCCGGTCCCCTGGCGCAGAACGGTTCCGTGGAGAGTACCTACACGCACTGGACATCGCTGGAAGAGAAGTGCCTGAAACGGTACGAGAAAGGGCCCGGGGAACGGCCGCTATGGACCTGGAAGGATGAAAAACACTTCCAGTGGATGAAGAACTGGCGGTGGCAGCTCTGTATGTTACGCGCGGAATACGATGCGCATATCCGTCACCGGCTGATTGCGGAGCGGGAATTGGAGGCAAAGGCGTATCGGATTCTAGCCGGGGCGCAGGAACACGGAATCGACAAGGCGATGGACGATGCGCTGGCGGTTTTACAGAGTGTGGACAAAGAGCCGATTCTCCCGGACCTGCGCGAGAGGATTGTCAAGCGTTGCGAGGGGCTGTTTGAGACAATCGGGCTTCAGACCAGTGTGCCGCGTTTTCAGGGGGCGAACTCACAGCGCGGGTGTATTCTCGATTTCATCGACCGTCCATTGAACAACCGCTGGTGGCTGGAGGATCAATTCACCGAAATCCGCAAGTTGCCGAATGACACCGAGAAACTGAAGCGGCTGGAGTTGATTCGGACGTGGGAGAATCCGGGACCGGGGAGTTACTACGACGACCTGGGGAATATCGAGAAATCGCCGCATCTGTATCGTGGAGAATCCATCGAGACGGGACCGCCGAATCATGAAGCGCCAACCCCGACATACTGGGCATGGGACGGCGGATTCAGCCGAATGCGGATTTCCTGGCATCACACGATGGGCGAAATGCTGGGGCTTCGGTATGAGAACCTGGACTCGAATGAGGAGTATGTGCTTCGTCTCACCGGCGAGGGTGAGGCCTTCCCGAATGTGAACGGAAAACGAATTGAGCCGACGGTGTATGGCAAGAAAGACGGAGAGTTCAAGATTTTCCCGATACCGAAACCGCTGACTCAAAATGGAACGATTGAAGTGACATTCGATTTTCCGGACGAGTCAAAACTCAACTGGCGGGATCAGTCGCGGATCGCGGAGGTGTGGCTGGTGAGAAAGTAGGGGCGGGAAGGATTGGGGATTGCGGATTGCGGATTGGGGATTGCGGATTGCGGATTGGGGATTGCGGATTGCGGATTGCGGATTGCGGATTGAAGAAAAGGGACGGAAGGTGCAGAAGAGATAGAACAATTACGAATTAGGAATTACGAATTTAAGAAAAGACAAAGACAGAAAGAAGGTTGGGCAGGGATGAAGGATGTAAAGGATGTGAGATATCGCGGGAGTCTGTTGCCGGAACAGCCCACAATCGAGCAGGTGCGGGAAGCGAGCGGAGATTATGTGGCGATTGCACTTGAGGTGATGAGAGCCATCGTGGATCGGTACGAAAGGAATCCGGATTATGGCTGGATCGATACGAAAATCCACCTGGTCAGCGGGCGGGATTTTTCGGAAGAGGAATTGATTCGCGGACGCCGGACGGTATACGGGTGGATACAGGGACGGGGACTTGAGGCGCTTGTGGGCCATGCGCGATGGTTTCGGAACCACTTGCAAGGACCGGAGATCGAGAACCTGCTGCAGCAGATGGATTGCATGATCCGCGAGATTCTGGGGCGGATTCGTTCTGTGCGGGAACACAACTGCGGCCATGTGTTCTTCTATATGACCCCGGAAGGCGAGCCGTTTCTATTGAGTAGAGAGGACGGGATAGAGATCATCCGGCTTGAGGAGGACACACCGCACAATTTCAGCGACCTGTTTTGCGCAAAGGGAATGCTGGCTGCTGGCGAATACCTGGAGGACACCGAGACTATTCAGGAAGCGGAATCATATTGCCTGGCGGTGGATGAAGCGATTTGGAGTGGAACGTTTGCCAGCGATCAGCAGTCGACGGACCCGCAGAATCCCATTCAGCCGGTTGCGGGTCGATTGACACACGGGCCACGGATGATCCAGGTCGGGACAGCGGCGTTGTTGTGCGAATGCACCCGTGACTCTAAGTATGTCGAGTTCGGTTTACGGTTGGTCCGGCACATTCTGGATCGTTATGTGAATCTTGAAGGGCGATGGCCGAACCTTCAGGAATATGATTTTGTTGAATTTCTTGACGGGGAGAATCGCCCCTATCGTCAACATGGAGAGATTGTGTCCGATCCGGGCCATGCGCTGGAGTTTGTGGGTCTGAGCCTGAAGTTTCTTTCGACTGTTCGTGAGAAGGGCCTTGCTTCTGAGGAGCAATTGCGGGAAATCGAAACCCTGGAGGGTATCATGCCTTCTCTATTGCGGCATCTATTCGGTTACGGATTTCAGGATGGGCCGGGGGGGATCTGCAAAGCCTTCGGTCTGCTCAGACGAACGGTATTGAATGCAGAGATGCCGTGGTGGAGCCTGCCGGAGACGATGCGGGCGGCGCTGTATTGCTGGAATGTGGCGGATACGGCGGAGAAACCGGCTTGCCTCGATGTGTTACGTGCCTGCCACAATGCTTTCATCCGGCATTATGTACGTCCCGAATTGCACCTGATGGCGGTCCAGACTCGCAATGCGAGGGGAGAGGTGGTTGATTCGATTCCGGCGACCTCCGATGCCGATCCGGGATATCACACGGGGCTGTGTTTGCTGGATTGTCTGGATGTTGTGTTGTGAGAGAGGTTTGGGGGAATGAGTACAACCCCCTCTGTGTCTCCCCCAAACTTTGGGGGAGAAGGTTGTGGGCTAATTCACGTCTTCTGAGACAGGCCCAGGAGCCTCGCCCTCCCGCTTCAATGCTTGCGGATCAAGTGCCACGACCGAAGTCGGGGATCTTGAGCAACTCTCCATTTTTCAGGGAGGATTCATGGGCCACAATGCCGGGCGATGTATAGGCAACCGCCTCGTAGACATCGACGGCGGGGCGACGTTTCTCGACCAGGGCTGAGATGAACTCATGGGTCAGAAACGTGTGTGAACCGCCATGGCCGCTGTCATGCCGGAGAGGTTCCGGCAGCATGTCTGTCTGCCAATAGAGCGGCTGCTCAAACGGTTCCGGTTTCTGCCCCCGGCGGCAGAGCACGCCGGGGAATCCGGTGGCGGTGGGCATGAAGAAGCTCATCTCATCCCCATACCATTGCGCCCGTTCGCAGATCCCGGCGGCGACGTAGCGGAATTCCGTGTGTCGGACGGCATTGCCGGCGGTGGTCTTGTACAACGCCGTACCATTGCAGAAGGGATTCTTGTAGACATTGTCCTGGTATTCCGCGATGTTCGTTCCGCGTTGGCCGAGGCACATCACCTCGGTGAGCCGTTCGCCGGTGATCCCGACATGAAAGGCCAGGGAGTGGGTCGGGTAAAGCATCGGGGGATATCCATACCGCCAGGTTTTTTCGCCGTTGTACCAGTTCAGTTCGTTATCCGGCTCGACGTGATGGTGATATTCCGTCTCGGTATAGAACAGATTGCCGAATTTACCTTCTTTGAACCACTGACGGGCGGTGATGGATTCCTGCCGATAGTAGCTTGTTTCGGCCATCATGTAGGTCATGCCGGTTTGTTTGACTGTGTCGATGAGTTTTTGGCAGTCCTCCAGGGTCATGGCGGCGGGGACGGCGCTGATGACATGCTTGCCGGTGTTCATGACCGCTGTGCAATGGCGGACATGGTCCGGCGCGGGGGTGAAGACCGCCACGGCGTCCAGGGTTTTATCCAGGATCAACTTTTCCAGAGACTCATATACGGTGTCGCATTGGAAACGGGCAACGAGCCGGTCCCGGCGGTCGGCGCGCAGGTCACTGACCGCGGCCACCTGGCAGTTCGGATGCTCATGCCAGCAGAAGGCGGTTCCGAATCCGCCGCCGACCACGCCGATCCGGATCTTTTTACCGTCCGAAGCAGCCGAAGCCGTCGAGTGAGTCAATGTCACGGCTGCCGCGGCACCGGTCATTCCCATCAAAAAGGTTCTTCTCGGAAATCCTTCCACGTTTTTTTGTCCGTCGATCATTGTTTCCTCCTGAAGACGAATGGGCAAAGTCC
>JAKPYU010000010.1 GCA_029568995.1 Candidatus Omnitrophota bacterium
CGTACTCCTTTTCGGCTATAGATTCTGCGATTCATCGCACGGTTATTATAGCATAACTCTAGTCATTTCAAAGACTAATAATGATAATTGCTTAACTTAATGACATTGCCACCTGACCTCCCCCGATCTTCGGGGGAGGAACCTCTCCCCCGCTTTCTTCGCCCAATCACCGGCTCTGCCGGAGGGAGGCTCCTAAGAAAGCTCGGTCATCGACAGGCAGGCCGGGGAATTTTGTGGTACCCAGTCAACCCCCACCTAACCTCCCCCGATCTTCGGGGGAGGAACCTCTCCCCCGCTTTCTTCGCCCAATCACCGGCTCTGCCGGAGGGAGGCTCGCGATGACGGGACATGGCGCTTTTTCTGCCAGGCAGAGACGCCTGGCCTACTTACCAGACGCGTAGCCTACTGGGTAGCTGCCAGCTATCTTGGGAGCGAAGCTCGGTAATCCGGCATTCGATCTTCGAGTGTGCGGGGAGAATACGTGCATTCCTGATCCGGGAAGGATAAGATTGTGGACGAAGAACACCTGTGCACAAGACCTTTGGTTCTTACGCCAGGAAAGATACCTGCCGTTTTTGCGGCGGAAAGATGTGGATATCTCGATGGCGACGAAAGTGGCGATTCTGGGAGCAGGCCACGGCGGACAGGCCATGGCTGCCGATTTAACACTGGCCGGACATGAAGTCCGCCTGACGGCTGTCCCCGAACATTCGACAAACCTGCAACTGCTGACGGCTTTTGGAGGAATCATTCTCGAGGGAGTCAGTTCGACCGGAGCCAAGCCGGGATTTGCCAAGCCCGCGATGATCACGACCGATGTGGCGGCTGCCATCAAGGGCGCGCAGGTTCTCCTGGTTGTTGTTCCCGCATTTGCCCAGGAAGTGTATATGCGTATCATTGCCAAAGAGGGGGAAAAGGGTCAGATCGTGGTGTTCAATCCGGGCAAATTCGGCTCGCTTGCGTTTGCGAAGATCCTGCGAGAAGAGGGCCGGAGCGGTGATTTTCTCATCGGCGAGACCAGTTCCCTGATTTATGCCGCGAAGACCCGTGGGCTGGGTCACGTAAACATCAAGGCGGTCAAGAGCGAATTACCCTTTGCGGCACTCCCATCGGTGCGCACGGGGGAAGCCCTGTGGATCCTGATGGACTTGTATCCCCAGTTTTGCCCCGCGTTCGGTGTGCTTCAGACCAGTGTGGACGCGCCGGGGATGATTATTCACCCCATCAGCACGCTCATGAACATGAGTCGCATCGAGCAAATCGGCCCCTATCGAAATTCCCATTACGATATTACCGCTTCGGTAGCCAGGATCATGGAACGAGTCGATCATGAGCGGATGGAGATCGCCCATCGGTTTTGTCGGGAGACCTATTCGCTGGTCGAGAGCATGCACGTGATGTACAAGGTCAAGGGAGAATCGGTCCATGACACGATGTACCAGATCAGCGCTCACAATGTGCAAATGGCGCCCGAAAACCTGCAACATCGGTACGTTACGGAGGATATCCCCTTCGGCCTTGTAACCGTGGCCTCCATCGGGACCATGTTGGGGATTCCCACTCCGGGCATGGATGCCATCATTGAGATCGCATCCATGGCCAATGATGTCGATTACCGAGCGACAGGCCGAACGGCGGAGAAGCTGGGCATCCGCCACATGTCCATCCAGGCGCTTGTGGAGTACACCACCCATGGCACCGTATCGTGATCCTGCGATGGTTTGCCTCCTTCGGAAGCAAAGGACGGTGAGTCTGTGACCGAATCCCGCGCCACGGTTGTGACCGATCCTGTCCGGCAGAGGGCTATTGTTTTCAGCATTGCCTTCGCCTCCTTCATGGTCAATCTCGATACATACATAGTGAATATCTCTCTGCCGACCATCGCGCATTCTTTCCAAGTCGGGACAGATCATGTTTCCTGGATCGTTCTTTCCTATGCTTTGACCATTTCCAGCACACTCCTCCTGTTCGGGCGCATGGGAGATATTCACGGTCTGAGGAGGTTTTTCCTGCTGGGATTCGGGATCTTTACAGTCGGCTCTGTTCTGTGCGGACTGTCCTACTCGCTGTTTACTCTCGTTGCATCCAGGATCATTCAAGGAATCGGCGGATCGATCCTGTATGCGCTGACACCGGCGATGGTTCCGCGCTACCTGCCGAGTAACCGTCAAGGGGCGGCGTACGGCATCACGTCGACGGTAGCCGCTCTCGGCATTACACTGGGCACACCGCTGGGCGGAATCCTGACCGGCCTGGTTTCCTGGAAGCTCATCTTCCTTGTCAACATTCCTTTCGGTGTAATGGCTATCTGGATCGGAAGGTGGGTACTGCCACCCGATTCACCTGCTGCGGATACGAAAAAACGATCTTCGTTTGACCTGGCCGGTACGTTTCTATCCGCCATGGCAAGCGTCCTGTTCATTTACGCTTTAAACCAGTCTCACCGGCTGGGATTCACATCGCCGGTTGTCTCCGGATTCCTGTGCGCCTCGCTGGTACTGTTTCTGTTTTTCCTGATATGGGAGAGAAAGATCGAGTCCCCTCTTCTGGACCTGCGGTTGTTCCGCAATCGAGCCTTTACGTATGGGAATGTGGCGGCGGGGCTGGCGGTGGCCTTTCTTGCAGGGCACAATTTCCTGATTCCGTTTTACCTGGAGCTGGCGAAAGGTCTGAATACGGAACGAGCGGGCCTGATGATCCTGTTTTATTCCGTTGTCTACATGATGGTGAGTCTCGCGGCTGGAAGAACGGCAGATCGCATCGATCCCCGGAAGCTGTGCATCACGGCCATGCTGGGTGCATCGTTGGCGGCCTTTTCGTTCTCTTTCTTTCTGGACCGTGCGGGCCTGTGGCCGGTGATCGGCTATTTTGTCATGATGGGAATCTCGTACGCCATGTTCTTCTCGCCCAATAACAAGATCATCATCGGTTCGGCTGAGCCGGGGACACAGGGCATTGTTTCGGGTGTACTGCGCCTGTTTACGCGTATCGGCATGGCCGTGGGCGTGTGCCTTTTCGAGACGACGTTTTCTTTCTTTCGTAACCACGGCGATGAGATTGCCTCGTCGTCCTCGGACTCGCAGGGAAATCTCATCATCGGATTCCAATATGCTTATGCGCTGGGAGGCGCGCTCTGCGTCGCCGCTGTGATCTTCACCTTTCTTTCGGCGTCCGCGAAGAGAAGAAGTGCGGCCGTTCCCTGAGGTGAGTCCATCTATACAGTATAATGGTGAACCACCTGTCCACGACAAAATCGGCGTGGGAAATGTCGGTCAATAGGAGGTTTGTCATGCGACATCTGCATCCGTTCCTATTCATTCCAGCGATCGTGGCGGCTGTTTCCAGTTATGCGGAGTTGCCGATTCCGGCGAATCCGAGGTGGGAGCCGATTACCGATGAGGTGTACATGCAGGAAACGGCGACCCATATCGAGACAGAACACCCGCTTCTGGCGGTTGCGGTGTTCGACAGTAAGGCCTATGTGGGAGATGAGAGCGGCGTTTGGCGTGTCGAAGGTGAGAAGCTGGTAAAGGCGGGCGGGCCGAGCGGCCCGGTGACACGGCTACGGACGCTCGGCGATGCCCTGTGGGCCATGGCATCCGACGGTCTCTGGAAATACGACGGCGCGGCCTGGGTAAAAGTGAGCGGGCAATCTGTCACGGATGTCTGCCTGTACAACGGTCGTATCATCGCGGCATCGGGCACGCAGTTATACTCTGTGGAGGAAGACGGTCTCAAGCCCATCACGGAAAAGGGTCCAGCGGAACTGCTCGGCGTGGCTGCATACGGCGGCACAGTGTATGTACACGACGGTAAGCGCGTCGGATTGCTGGAGCGCGACAAGATCATTTTTGAAGAGATCGCCGATTGGGGCAGCCTGCAACGCGGATGCCTCGTTCGTGACATCCTGGCCTTCGGCAGTCGATTGTACGTAGCCACCGACGAGGGCCTGGGCCTGCTGCGCGGAATGACCTGGTACCAGATTCTTGGCGAGGACGGCCTGTGCTACGAGAATACGACCTGCCTGGCCGAAGGGTTCGATCATGACCTGTGGATCGGAACCGTGCGCGGTGCGATCCGCAACGTCAAGGACGAATACCAGTTTTTCGGGTATCCGCGCTGGATTCCCAACGACCGGGTGAATGCCATCGCCTGCGATGAGAATGTGACCTACCTTGCTACGGACGGCGGCCTGGGCATGATCCGCTACGAATCCTATACCCTGGCCAAAAAGGCGGCGCACTACGAACGCTGGCTGGAAGAGTGGGGTATGAAACGCCTTGGCTTTGTCCATCTCCTCCTGTTCGAAGACGGCGAGTGGGTGCGCGAAGTGAGCGATAATGATGTCGGATACAGCAGTCATTACCTCAGCGCCAAGTGCTTTGAGTACGCGGTGACGGGAAGTCCGGAAGCCCGCGCGGAAGCCGTCGATATGATGAAATCCATGAAATGGAGCGAGGAGATTACGCCGATTGACGGCTTTCCTGCACGATCTATCTATGCAGTCGGCGAAAAGACCCATAAAGCCATGCACGGATCGGGTGGATTGCCCGCCGAATGGCACCCCACCGAGGACGGATTGTGGGAATGGAAGGGAGACACTTCGAGCGACGAAGTCGATGCACACGTTTATGCGTGTACCGTGTTCCTGCAACTTGTAGCCGACAAGAAGGAGCGGGAATGGGTCACCGAACATCTGCGACGCGTGGTGGGCCACATTGTGGACAACGGCTTTGTCCTGCGCGATGTGGACGGCAAACCGACACGCTGGGCGCGCTGGGACCCGGAGTACCTGCAGACGCCTTACGGCTATTACGCGCGTGGTTTGAACGGCATGGAGGCATTCAATTACCTGACTACCGCGTACTTCTTCGCCGGAGATGAGAAGTTCGCAAAAGCGAAGCAGTTTCACCTGGAGCAGGGCTATCTGCCCGATATCATCCGACAGAAACTGACGTTTCATCCGGGTTTCTTCACCCACTTTGACGATCGCCTGGCATTCTATTCCTACTACCCGTTGATCCAGCACGAGCAGGATTTGGAATTGAAGGCGTTCTGGCTGCGCAGTCTCGAACGGAGTTGGGAAGTGAAACGGATTGAGGCGGTTCCATGGTTCAACTTCATTTACGGCGCACTGACGGGGAACGACTGCGAAATGGATCGTGCCGTGGCGCACTTGCGTGAGTGGTCTTTGGACTTGCGGCGCCATTCCTATACCAATTCACACCGAGACGATTTGTATCCGGGGCCGGGCTACAGGATGTATTCCGAACGTCCAAAGCATCTGTCCCCAAGGGAAACCGAACCGAACCGATGGGACGGCGATTTTATGCGCCTGGACGGCGACTGTGGCGGGAAAATGGTGGCGGACCCGGGCGGGTGGCTGGATGCATACTGGATGGGTCGGTACTACGGAATGATCACCGCTCCGAAAAGTAACGATCCGGCGTTGACAACCGTGCCCAAACGCGGATTGAAGTTTGGCGCCCAACCGTACAATGGCCCGGCAAGACCGAAACTCCGGCACGAACAATGAACTCCGTGCTGTCCCGACCCGAGTGTCAGCGGAATCCGTAGACCCGCTCGCGGAGTGCGGGTTCGCGCACGAGCATGGAGTGCAGGAACGCCCAGCAGTAAACCAGATGCCCTTCGTAGCCGGCAGGATTGCCTTTCCAGTCGAAAACTTCCGCCCCGGCACCCGTGCGATCAACGAAGCCATTCTGAAATCCGCCGCCGTTTGGAAATGCGCCGTCATTCTGGCGTTTCAGCATGGCATCGAGAATCCTGTCCCCCTCTTGTTTCATGCCCACGATATACAGCGCATTCAGCAGATAGGACGTATTACTCACGCAGCAGCCACCGTTCAAGAACTGCTCAAAATCAAAGTAGATCTCCATTTCTTCCCTGGGAATCGGGCGGAGATTGACGGGAACGCCGAGGTCAAAGCGGCTGAAACCGGTTTCCTGCAGGGAGCGCCAATATCGTCCCAGCATTTCTTTTCCTTTGTCCTTTTCGATCAGCCCGTAGTTGATGGCGAAGCTGGTGGGCACATCGGAATGAATATCGTGGAGTACTCCATCCCGGCTTTTCCACAAGCCGAGCCAGCCGGTTTCCGGATTGTAGAACGTCGCCAGGAAGGACACTTTGAGTTGTTCAGCCAACTGCTGGTAGTGTTTCGCCTGTTCTGCTCTTCCGAGGCGTCTCTCCAGATCGGCAAGCCCCTGCCAGGCCCGATAGGCCAGGGTGTTCACATACGCATTCTTATGTCCGGTTGTATAGCAGTCCCAGGCACAGTCGGGATCGCGGGGAGGTCGTGACCCGCTGTTCCCGCTCTGTTTCGACTCAATCAATCCATCACCGTCCTTGTCCCGCCTTTCCATATAGCGCGAAAGGGACTCCAGGCTTTCGATACGCCGGTTAAGCCAGTCCATGTCGCCGCTGGCCTTCACGTAACACCACGCGCCAATCAGCACGGCCGGGTTGGCGTCCATCACATTCTGAGTATCATGCGGCTCGGTCTCGTCTTCGCTTCCGGGCGTTCCTCCCGCCGTGTAGGCAATGAGGCCGTCCTGGTTAGTCTTGTAGTCAATCCAATAATCCACGGCACGCCGGAGGATCGGCGGCATGGAAACTCCGGGGGCCAGATCGGGAACCAGCAGCGTTGCATCGCCCAACATGTACAACACACTGCTCACGGGATCGCTGAGCACATTGTTGGCCCATACACCGACGACCTCCTTGCCACCCCCTGAAGCGCCGCAGCTCTGCTGAATCAAGTTGAACCAGCCCCGGCGGGCTGCCTTCCAGCGCTTCTCATCCCCGTAACCGTCCGGCATGGGCAGTACGACCGGAGCGAATCGCAGATTGACAGCGCTATCCGACCCTGGTACGGGCAGATCGAATGTTACCGTGACGTATTTTTCCCGGCGATGGCCTTCAATTTTCCCCGATAGTCCCGGCTGTTCATCGCACGTAACCAACATCTGCCCCAGGTCCGGGGCGCTGAGGATGGCGGGAATCAGGAAGCGGCCCTCCGCAGTCCAGTTGCTGCTGATGATCGAGGTAGCCGCAGTCGTCGGTTCGAACGGGAATACGAGTTCCAGGTCGTCCACGTCCGCTGAGATATCCTTATTGCAGGCCAGCCGCATCCGCAGACCGTCCGGTCCGACGGCGATCTTCCATGTTAATTGCCTGTCTTCCGCCAGGGAGAGGCCGTATTCGATTGCCGTCGCATTCTGCGAATTAACGCGAACCTGTGGGATTACGGGTTGGCCTTTCCTGCTCAGGCGCAACTCGATGGGCGCTTTGAGAAGGTTAATACCGGCTCGCCCAGTGCCTTCCGTGTCCCAGCCCAGTCTCGTCAGTCGCGCGGACGACAGGTCGGCTTCAACAGACAGTTGCAGGTCAGGGGATGAACTGCTCAGGGAGACCGAGTTATCCGAAGAAGAGACGGCAGACGCCAATATGAAGAGGAAAAGACAGGACTGCATTGTTCAGACCTCCTGAGAAAGCTGGCTTATCGTAAGACTGAGATCGCCACGTCGCAGCCCTTCGCAGACTCAGGGCTGCTCCTCCTAAGAAAGCTCGCCTGCAACCCTCACACCAAGGAGTCTTGTGCTATCCGGTCAACCCCATCGAGTAGGGGGGAGGCTTGCACCGTCCCCCCTCTCACACCACCGTACGTACTTAGCGTATACGGCGGTTTCTC
>JAKPYU010000016.1 GCA_029568995.1 Candidatus Omnitrophota bacterium
AACCAGGGACACACCTGCCGCATCGGGCGCTATGATTCCGTTGTGATCGGTCGAAAGCGGGTGGAGCATCCGCAGGTCGATTCCGCGCAAGACTGGGACAGCGCCTTCGCGTTCTGCAAACAGCGCCTTCTTGCCAATCGAAAGAAGAAGACTGTCCTTGCCCTCAACAGCCGGACGACTTTGGAAGCCTGTGTGCAGGCGCGAAATCTCCTGGAAACCTTGGGAGACAACGCGATCGCTACACTGTTGGACATGGACCTGCCGCCACAGCCGGTTCCGGAACCCGGATTCGACGCGATACGGAAAGCCGATGTCATCTGGCTGGTGAATTGTGCACCGACCCGGTATGTCCCTGTGGTGGCGTCCATGCTTCGTCGCCGCGTACGGAAACGCCAAGCTCGACTGATTGTCTGTACTCGCAGAGCCATCGAGCTGAGTCGCCATGCGGAATTACTCCTCGACCTGGGACCGGATGAGGTGGCGGCATTGTTTACAAACAGGGATTTCCTGCCCTCCGGCCTCGATGAACGCTCGACCCGACTGCTTCGCGAATGCCTGCAAGGCGAGTATCGACATCTTGTCATTACCAGCGACCGCCCCGACCGCCGAGGACGAACCAAGGTGTTCTCGAATGAGCATCGGAAAGCATTGCGGGATGCCGGTGTGGATCTGTTTCACATCACCGTCGGAACCAACACCCTGGGTATCACGGCACTTTTGGGTAACCTTCTGATCAACCGCAAGGATCTCTACGGAAAGGAAATCGGTGCATTGATCGCGGTGACAGGAGACTTGGTCGATGACCGTGTTCCTACCGCTCTCAACGGCCTCACCGAAAAAGCGGAGTTTGTCCTGACACTGGGCAGCTACGAACCGGAACAGCCTTCACAGGCGATCTTGCCGATCGCGACCTGGTGGGAGGAAGGTCCTGCGCATGTGGTGAATCTCATCGGCGAGATTCGTCCGGTTGTTCCCGTCGGTCCGCCACGCGGCGACGCACGGCCTCTTGCCGAGATTCTACGGGGTCTCGCTGCCGCCTTGGGTTCTAAAGCAACCGGACAGGGCATTGAGGCAATCCGGGAACAACTGGCACAAGCTTGGGGAAAGGAGGCAGCCCGATGAGTAAAGTGCGTGTCGCAACAGTGTGGTTGGGCGGCTGCTCCGGCTGTCACATGTCGTTCCTGGATATGGACGAGCATCTGATTGATCTGGCCGAAAAGATCGAAATCACCTCAAGCCCGATAACCGATGTTAAGGAAATTCCGGAAGTTACAGTCGGTATCGTTGAGGGAACCGTCTGCAACAATGAGAACATTGAGACTCTGAAAGACCTCCGGTCAAAGTGCAAGATTCTGGTTGCTATCGGCGACTGTGCGGCCTATGGCGGGATCTCCTCCATGCGAAACTGGTTCCCCACCGAAGAGGTTCTCCGCCGTGCGTATGTCGAAACCGAAAGCATGGTTCTCGGCGATATCCCCGATGACAAGATCCTGCCGAAACTCATCGAGAGAGCCAAGCCCGTTCAGGAGATCGTCAAAGTGGACGCTTATATCCCCGGATGTCCCCCATCCGGCGATGAGATCTATTACGCCATTACGGAACTCCTGGCGGGTCGTATCCCCGTCTGGGAAGAGGGGCGCATTCATTATGACTGAGACAATTACCATTCAGCCCGTAACCCGTATTGAGGGCCACGCCAAAATAACCGTCCATCTCGATGAACGCGGCGAGGTGGCCTTTTCACGTTTCCATGTCGTTGAATTCCGGGGATTCGAGAAGTTTTGTGAAGGCCGGTATTTCGCCGAGCTGCCGGAGATTACCTCGCGGATCTGCGGGATCTGCCCGGTCAGCCACATCCTGGCATCGGCCAAAGCCTGCGACGCCATCATCGGTGTGGAATTATCACCCACCGCAAAGTTGCTGCGAGAACTGATGCATACGGGGCAAATCACACAGTCCCATGCTCTCTCGTTTTTCCATCTCAGCAGCCCGGACATGCTGATCGGCTTCGACGCCGACCCCGCCGTGCGCAACATCATGGGGATGATCGCCCAGGTTCCGGACATTGCCCGGAAGGGCATTCGGCTGCGCCGGTACGGCCAGGAAGTGATTCGTCATGTGGGCGGCAGGCGCATCCATGCGGAATCGGCAGTCCCCGGCGGCATGAACCGCGCTCTTTCCGAATCGGCTCGCAAGGAACTCCTCCAGGAACTACCGGAGGCTTTCGAGAATATTCAACTGGGCATGGATGTGCTGTATCGGTATCTCGATGCGCATCCTGACGAAACCCGCGACTTTGCTCGATTCGACACCCGTTACCTGGGACTGGTCCGACCGGATGGCAAACTGGAGCATTACGACGGCAAATTCCGATTCGTTCACTCCGACCGCAAAATCCTGCACGATCAAATCCCCTGTGAGAATTATTTAAAATACATCGGTGAGGTTTCCGAGGGGTGGTCATATCTAAAATTCCCATTTTTGAAAGAGATCGGATATCCCGGCGGAATATACCGTGTCGGCCCGCTTGCCCGCCTCAATGTGGCCGATGGAATCTCCACGCCGAAAGCCAATGCCGCACTCCAGGCCTGGCGCGAGCGATATCCGGGCGGGGAATCCAGTTCCTTTCACTATCACGCGGCCCGATTGATCGAGATTCTCTATGCGCTGGAGCGCATCGAACAGATTCTCGATGATCCGCATGTCACCGGCACGGATGTCTGCGAGCCGGGACATGTCCGGAATCACCAGGGCATCGGAGTAATCGAAGCGCCACGCGGGACTTTGATTCATCACTATTGGGTGGACAGCAAAGGTTGTGTTGAAAAAGTCAACCTGATCGTCTCGACGGGCCACAACAACCTGGCGATGAACAAGGCTGTGACCGAGGTCGCGAAGCGATACGTGAAATCCAAGTCTCTCCAGGAGGGCATGTTGAATCGCGTAGAGGCCGCCATCCGCTGCTATGACCCCTGCCTGTCATGCAGCACTCACGCCTTCGGGCAGATGCCTCTTGGGATCGAATTGATTTCCCACGACGGTTGCGTGCTGGACCGACTGGAGCGCCGTGGCTTATGAACTCGTCAGCACAGAATTCACCACGCATTTTGATCGTTGGTTACGGCAATCCCGGGCGGGGCGATGATGCCGCCGGGTGGCTGGTCGCGGAAGATCTCGAAAAACGATGGAGTGACAGAGCAGAGGTTCTGATCCTGCATCAGCTGGATATCGTTGTTGCCGAGAAACTTCCTCAGTTCGATCTAGTTATCTTCATAGACGCGGAAGAGCGGGAGAATCCACCGGGGAGGTCTCTGGCGACGTTGGAACCCTCACCCGGAACCTCCGATTTCACCCACACCCTGGAACCCGGAACGCTGCTTACCCTGGCGAAAACGCTTTACGACTGGGAACCGGAAGCCTATCTGATAACCGTGTATGCGAAATCATTCGAGTTCGGCGATCCGCCCAGCGACGAGACCCAGCGGGATATCGAGCGAGCCGTCTCCGAAATCGAACAGTTCCTTTCTCTCCGAACGACCGCCTCTTCCCCCTCTCCCACCGGGAGAGGGTTGGGGTGAGGGTGTCTTTTCCTATCAATAATACCCTTTAATCCCCTTCTTCAATTCTTAATTTTTAATTCGTAATTCGTAATTGATTGTCACCAATCCTGCTCCTGCCACTCTTTCGGAATCGTGCAAATCACCACATCCGAGCTGCCGCGCGTGTTGGAATCGAAAATGACTTTTGTCCCATCGGGATTCCAGCCGACATGGGGATGTGCGCCCTGGCCATAAGTTCGATGCTCGCGAGTCAGCAGCCGCTTGCGCGCCGTGCGTGCGCTGAATAGGGCGATATCGCCGTGCCAGTTGTCCCCGGCGACCCATCGCCCGCTTGGCGCCCCGGATTGGTGCCACCAATTCAACTTGGAAACCTCTTGAGGACTCCCCCCCGGCCACCAGGCTCCCGCGCCGATGATTCGAGACACGCCGGTATCGAGGTTCAGCACCTTGACATGCGCCTCTTCGGCGTGGCCGTCCGATTGTGTTCCTGAACAGAAGGTGATTTGATTGTCCACCCAAAATGTCTCGTGGGTCACCAATTCTCCCTCGACCTGCGGATACACAGGCCACGGTTCACGGTCCGAAAGATCCGCCATCATCATCCGCGAATGGATCTTCCCTTCCGGGATCTTCTTCGCACGGTCGCTGTATTCGCTGGCCCACATGACCAGGTCCGGTTTGTCCCAACTGGCCTGTATATGAGTCGTCATATAATCGGTATGTGCGATCTCTTTGATCGCCCCGAATTGCTTGTCGATATGGAAAATGCGATTGAAGACGCGATCTCGGAATCGAACTCCGACAATGAGAGCACGGCCATCGCTGTTGTCGTTGATCCCGCTGGGATCGCTGTTCTTATCCGGCAGTTGGGCAATGACACGCTCGTTGATTTTCACCGTGGACCGCCCCCCATCCTGTTTGGGCGGTGTAATCTCGAAACGCCACTCGCAGACATTCTGATCTCGCACCACATACAGGGCATTCTCATACCGTCCCGCCGTAACCCGTGGATATGTAGCATCTCCCGCGCGCTGCAAACGCACCAGCTCACCCGTCGAGTCCAGGTATGCGTAAACCTCTTGATGCCCGCTCCGGTTGCTCGTGAAGAACACCATGGACCCGTTCGGCAAAAAGGACCTCTGATGAAAATACAGATTGTTATCCGAAGATGGAGCGGTCGTGATAAACACCATCGGCGCTCCGGATAGCGGGTCCGTCAGAATCTCCCGTTCCGGCGGCAATACCTCGCATTCCCAACTCTCACTGAATGCCAGGGCAGGGAATAGCGCCATGGCCCCGATCAGGAAGATCCGAGTGAACGCGGTGTGACGGTTTCTCATTTCCTTTGTTCCTTCCATAGAAATCGTGTCGGGACAGAATATTCGCGTGCTTGCCGGGTGTCTACCTGCCCCAACCTCGATCAATCGAAATTCAGCACGGTTCCCGTAGGGATATATTGCACTCGGTCTGGGAACGCCTGTCGCATGGCACAGAACGCATCCAATCCGGTGCAGTGACACAAACCGATCAACTCCAGGTTACGCTTCTCAAGGTGCGAAATGGTCCACCGAATCCGTTCCGGTTTGGCATCCACAAGATGAAGCCCGCCGACCATTGCCCGAATTGGCTGACCGCCGCTCAGGGTGTCGATGTAATCCAACGTATTGATGATTCCCGCATGAGTACACGCCAGGACAACCACTAAACCTTTTGGGGTATCCACAACAAGGCACTGATCGTCCGGCAGATCATCCGGTTTCAGGCCCGCCTCCGTTCGACGCTGAAACATCGCGGGAACCGGCTCTTCGGGATGAACGCGGGGGATCTGGCCGGTGATTCGCATCCCCGGCGCAATGGTGCGCGGTTCGCAGGAGCATTCAAATTCGGCTCCCAGAGGGGCTAATTCTTCCGCTTTCCAGTTCGGTCCGGCATAGATTTCTTTCTTGCTTCCTTCCCGGACCACCAGCTTTTCTTTGCATGCATCCGGGTGACAATACACCCTTGTTGCGCCGACTCTGCGAAGTAGACCGGGCAAACCGCCGGTATGGTCGTAATGCCCGTGGCTCAGAATGACTCCGTCCAGACCGGCAAGATGAATCGACATCGCCTCCGCAGTCCGCAGCAGGACATCCGTACTGCCTGTGTCCAGAAGAAAGCGCGATTCCTCCATCTCAACCAGGAAGGAAAGACCGTGTTCCGCAAGCAATCCCATTTGGTGCGCACAGTCATCAACGAGGCAGGTAATTCGCAGGCTGGTATTCATTTTGAATTCTCCCGGTGGATTTTGGAAAGTGCGTTTGCGGGAGATATTGTACCCCATGACAGGCACGGAGGCCTGTCCTACCAGGCAATTGACGACAGGCACGGAGGCCTATCCTACCCATTCGTTGCCTGGCAATTGGTGGGCAAAGTTCAGCCCCGTGGCTGGCATCCGTTCCCACCACGGGGCTGAATTCGCACGGCTGAATCTGTATCGAACTCCGGCCGGCGTCCCACAACCCACATCGAACAGGGATTTTTGCCTCCCGATATTCAGGCAATGTAATTCAAAAGCGCATCAGCCACCGTTCCTTTTCGACCGTCGAACGTGGTGAACGAGGCCAACTGCGCCACACGATTTCCACTGGATAGTGTGTGATCGACGTTCCGATAGGCGAGGTTGATCGAGGCAATACCCGCTTCCCGAAGCGAACGCAGCTCGCCCGCTTCCGATACACCGTTCGCATTGCTGTCACTGAACAAAGCCAGGCTGTCGTAGATCGCGTCGTACTCGTCGATCCGGTTGTCCCCGTTGGTGTCATACCTGGCTAGCTCTTCCAGGCCGTTCTGTGCGCCGTTCTGATCGCCGAATAGCTCTCGTCCGTTGTCAATCTGCCCGTTTCCGTTCCTGTCTAATGCCAGGAACGCATCATCACCGGTCGCGAAGGCCGTTGTTTCCGTCGTCCCGTCGCCGGTGATATCGAATTCCACTCCGTTCCCGGCAGAGGTCAGCTCGATCCCGTCACCGTCCAGATCGAGTACGACGGGATCGGACATTCCCCCCATCGCGGCGATCTGCTGCTGAAATTCCTCCATGGAGATCATCTCCCCGTTCAGTTCCACTTCCATGCTGATTTCGATCTTGAATTCAACAGAAGCGGAGAAATTCAGGGACTGCGTCGTAAAGTCGGTTCCCGTTGAGATGGATGCCTGGTCGAACATTTCGGTCATTGCACCTTCGTCCACGGCTCCCCCCGACTGGAACTGCTCGATCATCTTCAGAAAGGAGTCCACCGAGTCGTTGTCTTTCGAGAGTGCCCGGATCAGCGCCAGGTACTCCCGGACCGTTGCGTCGCCCGACTGCTCCAATTCCTTGAGCGCATCTTCATCAATCTCCCCCGATTTCGTAAACAGAGACACCGGGCCGCTTTGCCTTTGGGTCGATTGTGCGGTGACGGAGACAGTCCGTCGCATTTTGAATCCCTGGCTTTTCGCCCATTCCGCCGCTTCGGAGGTCAGGGAATCCAGGAAATCCTGTTCCATTTCCGCAACCTCATGGCTGCCGAGGACGATTGTGGTCTCTTCGGATTCATTCTGAGAGGCGGCCACGGCATCCTGGCTGATCTCCAGCCGGTCGCTTCGGACCCCGGCGGAGGATTCGCTGCCGGCATTCCAGCGCAGTCGGGTGGACGCATTCTGTTGGTTGCTTGAGGTACGATTCGATTCGGACGTGATGGAACGTTGCTGGGCGAGAAGCGTTTCGAGTGAGGCAATCGGATCGGCCATGGAAGCCCTCAATCGGCGGTACGGTCCGGGCACCGACCTCAATTGAGGTCATGGAACAATGCGGAGCGCCACAGATCGGACCACATAGCATTCATCCATCCCGGATTAGACGAGGCCCTCCGTGGCACTATCGTTATCGGCTGATTTCTGTGGATCTTGAGGACCGATGTGGGGATAAAATCGGATTCAAGCCGCGTGAAAGAAAGACTTTCCGAGCAGATACAAGAGATTTCTCCCTTCGGTCGAAATGACAGGAATGTGTCATTCCGAACGAATGTGCCGAATCTCAGCGGATGATCTGAAGTGAGCAGAGTGACTATTCCTTCTTGCGGACAAACATCCGTGGACGATTCGAATCGGGAGCATCGGGAGCGTTCTTGTCGACCTCCTGGCTCTGAACAACGGCTCGAAGCCCTTTCATGAGGGTTCGCGGAGAGGCGCTCGTGTGATCGGTATCTTCGCCCGGTTTCGATGATCTCTGCACGTCCTGGCGGACCAGCGATTCGCTATTCTCCAATTCCGCGGCGGATTCCCTCACTACACAGAGGCGAGACTCAATCTCAGAGAGGTCCTGTAGTTCCTTCAAAGCCTGACGGTCGATTTCCCCCAGATCTTCCGGAATACGATGCCGAACCGCAGAGATCAGATCCTCCGGAAGAATCTCCTCGTTGGAGACGGTTTCCGAAACCAGATCCTGCAAGAGAGGATCTTCGATCAGGGAGCAGATTTTCTTCAGATTGTCCCGGACGATTATCTTGAACCGGGTGTAGATATCAATCGCCTTGTTCAATAACATCTTCCAGTGCCGAATCATTTCCAGACGCAGGGCCAGTGAGGCACGCAGCTGATCGCTCAGTTTCTTGAGGAGTGGGCCATGCTCGCCGATGATCTTGCTTCGCTCCGCCTCCAGCGCCTTCCGCCGCGATTCCTCAACAACCGGGCTTCCGTTCTCCAGCAGTTGTGTGATTTCCAGGTATCGGCTCACAGCGGAATCCTGGGACAGGTTGCGGACCTGTTCATCGGCGAAAACCAGCCGATTCTTCAACTCGTTGACCCCCACCAGCAGGTCATTGGTTTCCGTCTGCATTTGACTGATTTGACGCGGGTCGATCTCTTCCCGAAGCGTCAGTTTTGCAATCGCTGCATGACATTCTGTGGCGGCTTGGCGGACTCGCGTCGCCAGCTCGCCGGGATTCTGTGCGAGTATGTTTTCCCAAACATAGGAGGGATGGGAATTCGAAGTGTGTTCCATGGAGGTTTTCCGGAAGATTGTTGCCACGTATTTGGCCGGCTGTAATTCAAGTTCATAGTAATTGGCGCACGCCGATTCTGCAAGGCGGGTGTATCGTTGCGCTTCGTAAGTGCAAAAAACCCATCGAATCCTGCCCGGAAAGGCATCTCCTGTTGACAGCACAAGGGTGATCTGCTATCTAACTGTTTGAAAAGCGTCGTATCTCGACGCCGTCCAGGAGAGAGTCGCCAGTCTCTCCCAACCCGGAACTTCATCCTCCACAGGGGGTACACCAGACGTGGACATATTGCGTAGCGATCGTGAGAAAAGTTTCCCTGCCGCCCAGTCCGGCGCTCAGCCGCAAACCCCGGCCTCTCCCACTGCTCCTTCTCCTCGTCCCCGCGATGAGCAGGCCTACACCACTTTGGGCGAGGACACCCAGTTCAAAGGCACTCTGAAATTCAAGAACACTCTCAAAATTGAAGGCACGTTCGAGGGCGATATTGCTACCGATGGATACCTGATCATCGGAAAAACCGGCCGCGTCAAAGCCGAAATCAAGGCCGGCAGCAGCATTGTCGAGGGGAAGGTCAACGGCAACATCACCGCCAAGGATGTCATCGACCTTCGCAGCACCGCCGAACTGTTCGGAGATATTCAGGCCTCCAAACTGAAAATCGAAGAAGGCGTTGTGTATGTCGGCAAAGCCGATGTCCAGCCCACGGATCGACGATCTACAGTGGGGGAAGCCTCCAAGCGAGGCACGAAAGAAGAAGACACCAAGTCTGCCGGATGAGAGTGTCTTCAACCCTTTCGAGCAATATCCGAGGCGCACAAGATGGCGACATACCTCTTGTGCGCCTCTTGCTTTTTCGTCTCTTTCTCCCCTTTCCCACCTTTCTCCCTCTTCCATCCGGGTGCTATATTCCAGGTCTGAATCTCACCTGACGGCATAATAAAAATGGAATCCACTTCACAACGTCTTGTCATTGCGTTTTTGCTTCTGACCGTGTTTGCGACCGGGGTCACGTTGCGCTATACGGGCCTGCACTGGGCCATGCATGGCGGCGGTTCCACCCCTCATCCCGATGAACGTCACGTCGGCAATTGCGTCGACAGCATCTATCTCGAACCGGTATCCCCACGCGAAGAAGGAGAATCCCACTGGGACTACTGGAAACGGTATTGGCACCGGCAACTCCTGGAATCTCGAACCTCTCGGCAAGGGGAAGATCCACCTCTCAAGCCGGTGAATTACAACTATGGTTCTTTTCCTTTCTATTTCTATAAGGTGATCCAGGCGATGACCGTACCGGACTGGTCGAGCATGGTCAACCCGGCGGTGTATCGCGTTCTGCTGATTGGCCTTCTGTTCCTGATCGTTCAGTTCTGCTGGTCTATGCGCGGGGCAGGTTCCAAACCCGGCCTGTATTTGAAGATCCTCCCGCTCTGCATTCTTCTCCCCCTACTTGGCTGGTTCCTTCTGGAAATGATCCCGCATTCACTCGTCAACGTGATGGATATCGCGCCGAACTGGGGGATGGGAACCATTCTCGTCGGGCGATTTGTCACCGCCCTGTTCGGCTCCCTCACGCTGCTGGTGGTGTATCTCATCGGCAAAGATGCCTATGGCCGATGGACCGGTCTCCTCGCAGCGGCGTTGCTGGCAGTCGCGGTGCTTCATGTGCAGCTCTCCCATTTCGCTACCGTTGACGTTATCCTCGCGTTCTGGATTGCCGTCGCCATTTTCAGTTTTCACCGAATCGCGCTAAGTCCCCGGCTTCCATACTATCTTCTGGGAGCCGTTGCAGCCGGATTTGCAATCGGGACCAAGTGGAGCGCCGTCACATTGCCCGGCATTCTCTTGCTCGCCCATGCCATCGGAACCTGGGGGAAGGAGGAACACGGCCAGACCGGACGCTGGATTCACAGCGTCTGGCTTTTGCTGAGCGGTTTAGTGCTGCTTCATTTCTTCCGGGCGGCTTCTTCCACTTCACCGCCGTTTCATATCACTCTTGCCTCTTTCCGAGATTTCTATCTATCTCATATCATTGGATTTGGAATTCTCTTTCTTATTTTGTTTCTAATTTCGATTTTTCTGCTGTATTGCCGCAGCTGGTGGCATGGTCATGGACGATGGGGAGTGTCCCTTGCGGGGGTGTACCGCCCCTGGGTCTACCTGCTGATTGCCATACCGGTCGGAATGGGAGCCTTGTTTATTGCGGAGCCGCTTGCCTTTCTGGATGCCGCGTCGTTCGCGCGTGATGTCACTACGCAGCACGGTCTTATCGTCACCGGCGACACGCCCGCCGTTTATACGCAGCAGTATGTCGGCACGATGCCGATTTTCTATAGCCTCGACAACTTGTTCTATCCCTCGCTGGATTGGATCACTGCGTTTTTCGCGATTGCCGGAGCCTGTTTCGCTGTCTACATGGCGGTGAAATACCGGAACGCTTCGGACATCCTGTTGCTTGCGTGGGTCCTGCCGAATTTCCTGCTGTACAGCACATTCCTCTGCAAGTTCCCGCGCTACCTGGTCACCATTGTTCCGTTCTTGTTACTGTTCGGGGCACGGCTCCTGGTTGCCATGGCACGCATCCGACCGGCAATGTATTCCCCCGCCATGGCGAGCTGGCCTTTATGGGCGATTCGGGGCGCAAAGCGGATCGGTGCAATCGGGATTGTTCTTTGCCTCCTATGCGGCACGGTTTACGGCATTGCGTACCTTCAGGTCTATCTGCGTCCTCACACCTATTACCAGGCCGCCGACTGGCTTCGTGCCCATGATGCACAGGGCAAGCGCATTCTCTCCCAGTCCTGGGATGAATGGCTGCCGGGAATCCCCAATGCCGGGAATCTCGAATTGCACACCTTGGGCGATGCCGGGCTGGATAACACGCTGGCCATGCTGTCCAAGGCGGATTACCTTGTCCTGCCATCCAAACGCGCTTACGGAACCACGTTCCGACTGCCTGATAAATTTCAACTTATCAACCGTTTCTTCAAGTTGCTTTTTAGCGAACAGTTGGGTTACGAACTCGCCGCGACCGTCACCAGCGAACCCGCTATCGGATTCGGCCAGCCTCGGCTATACCAGCAGAACATTCGTGCCGGGGAATGGCCAAGTTACTCTCTTTACGATATGCGTTGGGAACTCTCCAGCGACCTGGAAGATGAGTCTTTCGCGGTCTATGACCACCCAAAAGTCGTGATTCTCCGCAACGTGAAACGCCTGAACGCCGCCCAGATGCGCTCCGCCATCGACCGCCCCCCCGACTGGTTGGAGAAAGTCACCTGGGAGGACATCCTTTGCGCGCGGGCCGGACAGTTCCTTATGGAGCCGGATGTCAAATGGCCCGGACTCACCTGGTATCTGGGTATTCAGGTCCTCGGACTTTTCGGTTTCGTTTTCCTGTTCGGGTGCTGTTCCGCGTTGACAGATCGCGGGTATGGATTCTCAAAAATCGGAGGGTTGATTCTGTTTGCCTGGCTTTCCTGGCTTCTGGCCTCAGTGCGCGTTTTCGCTTTATCCCAAGGGCAGCTGCTCTGCGTCTTTCTTGTTCTTGCGGGACTTGCTGCGATCATTGCCTGCCGCAGACAGGCCGAGTTCCGGGTTTTCCTTCGCGCGCGTTGGCTGCTGATTGTCGGCATGGAGGTTTTCTTCCTCATTTCCTGGTGGATTTTCCTGTGTGTGCGGGCGCACCACCCGGATATCTTCTGGGGTGAGAAGCCGATGGAGTTTTCCTTCATCAACGCGATCTATCGGACATCGGTCTTTCCGCCAATCGACCCCTGGATCTCCGGAGAAACGATCAACTATTACTATTATGGGTATGTCGTATATGCCTTGTTGGGTCGATTCCTGGGCATTCCGCCTGCGTACATGTTCAACTTGGGCGTAACGATCGTCCCGGCGTTGTTGGGACTCGGCGTTTTCTCACTGATCTATAACCTGTGTCGCAGCTGGAAAGCCGGGGTGCTCGGCGGATACCTGGTGATGTTTTCCGGGCATCTGGTTTCTTATGGCCGATTCATTCAGAGCTACCGGCAATGGATGGAAGGCGATTCTGCGGCAAACGGATTCCTTCCCGGCCTGATCCACTGGTTCACCTATCTGCCCTTCGCCTTGAAAGTCACCGCAAACCTGCTCCTTTCCGCCGTTGGACTTGTGGACCGGTATCCCCCGGAGGCCCTTCAATTCCTCAATTTCCATGGAAATCACTTCTTCTGGGTCAGCGGGCATGATGTCATCAAGGGCACGGTCGCCAACGAATTTCCCTGCTGGACATTCTACTTCGCCGACTTTCACCCGCATTTGATCGTCATGCCGATGGCCCTGGCGGCCCTGGGGCTGCTGCTCGCGTTCTTCCGAAGAGGCTCCCTCACCCCTTCCGTGTCCGTCTGTGTTCCGTCCGTGTCCGTCCACACTGTCTCGGGGGTAGACTGGACTATCCTTCTCTGGTTTGCGCTTGTTCTTGGAACGATTATCTGCACCAACACCTGGGATTTCCCCGCGTTGGCGATTGTACTGGCGCTGGTGGTGTTCCTGCGTTTCAAGGCGAGTTCTCCTTTTGTACACAGGCGAATCGAAACCGGATCGTGGCTCACGCCGCGCGGGCTTTCCGTCCTTGCGTGGGATCTTCTTCTTCCATTCGTTGCCACGGTCTTCCTGGCTTGGCTGCTCTTTCTCCCGTTCCATCATCATTTTGTGGCGCGGGTCACCAGTCTGCGCTGGGTCACCGAAGGAAATACCCCGCTCAGCACTCTGCTGGCCTTCTTCGGAATTGTGTTCTGGCCGATTGTTACGTTCTTGTTGTGGCGTCTGGTCTTTCCGAAGGGCCTGGGGGATTTCCGCCTGAAGCGCCTTGCGGCGATTGTGCTGTTCTCCGCCGTGGTGTTCGCGCTGGCTCTGTATGTCAACAGGGCCAATCCGCTGGGGTATCCCGCGCCGCAGAAGCATTATGAAGGCTGGTCGATGCCCTCGGATTACCGTGCCGCCGCATTTCTGCTTCCGTTTCTGGCTCTGTCAGCGGTTCTCGCCTTGTTCGGGAAACGGGAGGCCGATGAGCGATTTACCCACATTCTGGGAATCCTTGGACTGGGCATTCTGTTCGGCTGCGAGTTTGTGTACTTGAAAGAAACCTGGTCCGAGCCGATGCACCGCTACAACACGATATTCAAGTTCTATCTCCAGGCCTGGATCTATCTCTGTATGTTCGGTGCCATCGCGGCTTGTCTTTTGTGGCGGGATCTTCGTTTGAAAGTCTGCGGTCAAACCACACGGATTCTGCGCCGTTGCTGTCGTTCGGGTTGGGCTTTTGTCATGCTCTTGCTTCTGTTGGCATCTGTTGTGTTTCCGGTGGCGGGTGGTTTCTCGATCACCCTGGCTCCCGATACGAACGACCGGAAGGGATTCGTTCCCACCCTGGACGGCATGGCCTATATGAAGGTCTACAAGCCCGATGAATACCGGGCCATGCAGTTCATCCGGTATGCCATCAGCGGCGTTCCGGTGATCCTGGAAGCGCAGGGGTATGACCGCCAGTACCGGGAGTTCTGCATGTTCTCGACCAACACGGGTTGCCCGACCGTCCTCGGCTGGGCACACCATGTCGGCGAACGTCTCCACGCCGATGAGACCATGCCCCGGAAGCAGGATGTCGATCGGATCTACAGCACGAACCAGCCGGACGAATTCGCCAAGCTGCTTGGCAAGTATGACGTCGATTACATCATCTATGGGCGGCAGGAGCTGGAGGTCTCCCCCGGATGCCGTCAGCGCTGGGATTCCTGGGGGAATCTTCTGGACCTGGTTGCCATGTTCGATTCCGGCCCCCAGACCAGCCATACCTCAATTTACGCCGTTCGCAAGAATCTGAACGCTCTTCGCGGTGTGACAGCCGCCGAAAGCCCCACCGCCTCTCCCCTTGCCGAACCTGAACCGGGAGCCTCCATGTTTGAAGGCGGTCCCGGTTTTGCCAACGGTCAGTTCAAGGAACCTCGCGGCCTCTGCCTGGACTCCAAAAATCGCGTCTACGTTACGGATACCCGCAATTACCGCCTGCAAGTGTTCGACCCGGAAGGCAAGTATATCGGGCAGATCGGTCAACAGGGGGCGGACATCGGCCAATTCGAGGAACCGATGGACGCTGCAACGGATCGCAACGACCAGGTCTATGTCCTGGATACCTGGAACCACCGCATCCAGGTCTTTGATGCAAATGGAGTTCACCAGAACGTGATTCAGGGTGAGTTCTACGGCCCGCGTGGAATCGCCATTGATCGCCAGACCGACATCATCTATGTCACCGATACCGGCCATCACGTTGTCAAAGTCTTCAGCCCGAAAGGAGACTTGATTCGCAAAATTGGCAATCCCGCCGACCAGGCCGGAAACGCGGACGGGGAATTCAACGAACCGATTGGAATGGATGTCAATTCAGACGGTGAGGTTTTTGTGGTGGATACCCGTAATGCTCGGGTCCAGGTGTTCAACCGTATCTGGCAGCATAAGGCCAGCTGGCCGGTCCAATTGACCACAGAACCCAACCGTGGCGTGGAGTCTCACATTGTCTGCGCCTCGGATGGAACCGTGTTTCTGACAGATCCCATCGGTGGCCGGGTTTTATCTTTCGACAGGGAAGGGAATCCCCTGGGAGAATGGAGAGAGGATGCCGACGGCGAGCCGCTTCGGACACCGCTCGGAATTGCAGTCCGCGAAAGCAAAGCCGCTCCGACCCCCGGCAAAATCCTTCTTGTCACGGACCTCTATGACCACAAGGTGCGCCGCATTCGAGTCCCGTGAACACCATATCCATCGTTGGGGCGAAAGACAACAAGGGCAGGCACGGGGGCCTGCCTCTACGTTGTTGTGACCAAATCGTGGGGGCAATCCCCCATGGTTGCCCGCGCCTCCTTTAAGCCCGTCTGCGGGCTGGCCGACCTTTGTGTTATACTCACCGAGAGAAGAGATCAAGCGGATTTGAATCCTTGACGCGGTCGAATCATGCAAGGTGTACGTAGTGACAAGAGAAGGCATGGACTATGAACTGACACAGCACGCCGAAAATGCCGTGATCAGGCGCAAAATCAGAACAGAGTGGCTTGAGCGAGCATTGGCCGCCCCAGAGCGCATTGTGGTGGACCCTGTTGATGACACGCTTGAACATCGGTTGGTGATCATTCCCGAATATGGAGACCGCGTGCTTCGCGTTGTGGTGAATCGAATAACCGAGCCGAGACGGATTGTGACCCTGTTCTTCGACCGAAACATGAAAGGAAAACTATGAAACTCACGGTGGATCGCAATGCTGATGCACTCTATTTGTTACTCGACGATTCCGATGTGCTCGAGTCGGAAGAGGTATCGCCCGGTATCGTGGTGGACTACAATGAAAACAACCAGGTGATTGGCATTGAGATGCTTCATCTGTCCAAGCGGACGCCAAAGCTGGACACGGGCAGGCTGCTATTTGAATTGGCGCCGGAGCTCACAGTGCAGTAGAACGACGGGGGCAGGATGCCCCCTGGCCCCCTCGACCACCCTGTTTACCCCACCGCACTTGGAATTCAGCAGTAGGGTGGGCTCAAGCCCGTCCGCGGGCTAGCCCACCAAAGATCCCTACATCCATCGTTGGGGTGAAAGACAATGAGGGCAGGCACGGGGACCTGCCCCGACGCCGTTGTGACCAAATCGTAGAGGCAACCCCCCGTGGTTGCCCACGCTCCCCAGCCCACCGATGACCGCTCTTGGAAAACTTTAGAAATTCAGTCAATATTAAATATCCTGTTTACGTATCCCCCAGTCTCTTTCCCAAACATGGGGAAGGGGGGCGGTGAATACTTGATGTCAACCTCTGACCAACAACTCGGTTCCGTGGGAATCGTTGAACCCAAATCCGTTACGCTGGCGCATCCGCCAGACCCGTTGCGCCTTGTCTGCGGGCGCACACTCGGCCCGATCACGGTCGCTTATGAGACCTATGGAACCCTGACCCCCGAAAAAGACAATGCGATTTTCATCCTTCATGCGCTATCCGGGAATGCCCACGTCGCCGGAAAATACGCCAACGAGGACCGGAATATCGGCTGGTGGGACAGCATGGTCGGTCCCGGTAAGGCGTTCGATACCGACAAGTACTTCATGATCTGCGCGAATGTGATCGGGAGCTGCAGCGGCACAACCGGCCCTTCCAGCATCAATCCTGAGACCGGACGGCCTTACGCGCTCTCGTTCCCGATGATCACCATCGAGGACATGGTCCAGGTCCATAAGCGGCTTATGGATCACCTGGGAATCGAGCGTCTTCTCTCTGTCGCAGGTGGGTCCATGGGCGGAATGCAGGCCCTCCAGTTCGCCGTCTCCTATCCCGATCTTGTGGAATCCGCCATTCCCATCGCGACCACGGCCCGCCATTCCGCGCAGAACATCGCGTTCAATGAGGTCGGGCGGCAGGCGATCATGGCAGATCCCAACTGGAGGGAAGGGAACTACTATGATCTCGAATCGCCCAATCGCGGCCTTGCCATTGCCCGCATGATCGGCCATATCACTTATCTCAGCGATGAATCCATGCACCAGAAATTCGGGCGGCGACTTCAAGAACGTCTCCAGAAAGGCTTCAAGTTCGATATCGACTTCCAGGTGGAGAGTTACCTGCAATACAAAGGCGCTCGCTTCACGGAACGCTTCGATGCCAACAGTTATCTGTATATCTCCAAGGCTCTGGATTATTTCGACCTGACGGAAGGAGTCTCCAGTCTCGCGGAGCGGTTTCGCGATTTGAAAGCCAGGTTTCTGGTCATCTCGTTCAGTTCCGATTGGCTCTATCCGACTTACCAGGCCAAGGAGATTGTCAAGGCGCTGAAAGCCAACGGCCTTCACGTGGTATTCTGTGAGATCAACAGCGCCTACGGCCATGACGCTTTTCTGCTGGAGACAGAACAGGAATCACGCCTCATCCGCGATTTCCTGGCGCATACGTACACGGCGGTTCGGAATCGGAGGATGACCTGACCATGTGGATCCGTTCACTCGATATTCCTGCCGGGTGTCGTGCCGACCACTGGGTGATCTGTCAACTGGTCGAACGGGGCAGCCGTGTTCTGGATCTCGGCAGCGGTGAGGGGGATTTGCTGAAACTTCTTACCGTGGAAAAAGAAGTTCAGGGGATGGGGGTGGAGGTCTCCGAGGATAAGGTCTACGAATGCGTCAACAAGGGCCTTTGCGTTCAGCACGGCGACATAGATGAGGGCCTCTCAGACTGGCCTGACCGGTCATTTGACTACGTCATTCTCAGCCAGACATTGCAGGAGATTCTTCATCCCGTTGCGGTGATCCAGGAGATGCTCCGAGTCGGCAGAAAGGCCGTCATCAGTTTTCCCAACTTTGCGCATTGGCGTTCAAGATGGCACCTCCTGGTCCACGGAACCACACCGATTCTCAATGACAATTCCTCCGAATGGTACGAGACTCCGAATATCCAATTCGTCTCCATCCGGGATTTCTACCGTATGTGCGCCAAGAAGGGCCTTTCAATATCGGAAAACTATTTTCTTTCCGATAATCGCCTGGTTGAATTCCTCCCGAATTTCTTTGCCGAAACCGCCGTGTTCGTTCTTGCCTTGGAGTGCGGCAGCGCGGCTGCCACCTTCACTGGATTCCGGCTTCCGCCGGAATGACGGCAAAAGGCCCCCTCTCCCTCCGGGAGAGGGTTGGGGTGAGGGACATTCAGCAAGCATTCCTGGTCGATGAAAACGCCTTCCCCACAAGGTAAAGCAATCCTTCCGCCGCCGCGTAAGCCATCAGCGGAAACGGATGCGCTATCGTGCGCCAGTCGAATACAACGCTCGAATGATTCAGCATTCCCAATATAAACGCCATCGGTCCGATCAATAACAACATCGAGACAACCAGCATGATCCTCTCTTTGTCTTTTATCCATCGGATATAGGCAACCAGCGATGCCCCGATTAGAATCACTGAAAATGGCAAATAGAATAACCGTAGCGCATAGCGCCCGAACAGCGTATCCGCCATCCCTTCCAGTGTGAGCAGCATCGTCTTGTACCAGGGATAAATACCGAACATTAAGTGTGAGGGTGTCACAAACGGAACCGATGAAGTGTCCGGATTCCCGGTTCCATAAACAACCATGTAATAGAACTTATTGACATGATAACTGCCGCTATAAAGCGGATCGCCATATTCCATCCAGCAGTAGACAAAGTACGGTGCCGATATCGCACAGCATAGAACAGCCGCGATCAGGTAATATTTCACAGTGCGGTAACGCCTCCACAATCCCCACAGGTAGACGAAACCGATAAATGGAACACATGCGGTACGTGTCAAGAGTAACAATCCGCTCGCTATTCCCAGGGCAATGGCACGCCATACAGAAGAGAATCGCCCGACAGAGGGGGCACAGGCCAGGAACAGCACGGCAAGGATTCCGAGAATCAGCAGCTCCAGGCGAAGGCCCTGAAGCGAACGATAAATAAACGCTTTGTCCATTGCGAACATAAGAGCCGCTAGAAATGCCGCACGATGGGAGACGAAATACCCCCCCACAAGATAGATTGCCGGAGCTGCAATCGCGGAAAGATACACGGTGAAAAGACGAAGCGGTAGATATCCCGATGTCGCATAATCCTGCGGGATCGGAAAGAACACAGCCAGGATACGAACCACCCATGCCAGGAATGGCTCCCGGTGTGCCGTGTCGTAGAGCCAGGTTGTGCTGTGTGCCAGGCCCACATACTGCGCGGCATCCGGCTGCAATGGACTATTCGCCACATTGGGGATCTTTTCGAGACGCAAAATAAGCGC
>JAKPYU010000040.1 GCA_029568995.1 Candidatus Omnitrophota bacterium
CAACAGACCATGAAGAATCCTGCAAGCCACTGCTCGGCTGGGCGGTCCAGCCATCGCCGCGACCAGATCATTCCCCCCAGGCCGGTCAGAACGCTCCAGAGAAAGAACGCCGTGCCGTACGCAGCCTCCGGGCCGAAAAGAAGAGTCACCGGCGCTAGAAGTACCCCATTCGACGGAGACAGAGAATGATGCAGAAGGGAGCAGCCATCCGGATGGAACAGAAGCGGTGTCCATCGGGGGTCTTGCAGGTGGGTCACACAGTGCGCCACCCACCATAGGTTCCACACATTCGCCCCCCGGTCGCCTTCATGCGGAAAAGTCAGGCAGGCGGGATTCAAAACGGCGGGCCAAGTGACAATCGCCACAAGGATCAGGTATAATGCTGCAAATCCGAGCAGGTTTTTACGCAAGGCTTCTTTTGGTATTATCGGGACGATTTTGACTAAGTCTCTCATACGGTTCGCCGACGTCAACGTGCCTTCCACCTCGAATGTTCGTACGTATCGCTCATCGCCGATAGACTCGGCAGCGATTTTCCTGTGTGCGTTCGGATTTTACCTGATAACGCTGCATCCTGCGCTTCCCTGGGGCGATGCGCCGGAATTGATCGCCGCTTCCGCCGCCCTGGGAGTCCCGCATCCCCCCGGATATCCCCTTTATGTCATCCTGGGCAAACTCCTGTCGGTTATGCCTCTCGGAACCGTGATGATGCGAATGCACCTCTTGTCCGCCCTGTGTGCATCATGCGCGCTGGTCTTCCTGTATCGAGCGGCTGAGACATTCGCAACGAATCGTGAACCGATTGGTCGTATATCCCGAATGGCGTGCATCCTCTGGCTTGGGGCCGCGCCGGTGTTCTGGAATGCCGCGCGAGCGGCAGAGGTGTATGCCTTGCTGGCGCTGTTCCTGTCGGTTGCGCTGTATCTCAGCCTTCGTGCAAGGCAGCCGGGAAGAGACTTCTCCGGTCTTGCCTGGTTCCTGGCGGGAGTCGCGCTGGTTCACCATTATGTCGTTCTGCCGGTTCTTGTCTGGATGCTGTTACAAGTACGCAAGCGGCTCTTTTTCCTGCTGATTCCCTCGCTTCTGCTGCTTCTGATTCCGATGATCCGGTCCCGCACCGGTGTGGAATTGGACTGGTATCACCCCGCCTCATTCCATGGATGGCTGGCTCTACTGACCGGCGGGGAATTTGCGGGGAATCTCTCGCGGGGGCTGTCCCGGTTCCTGAACTCGCCGTTCCCGTCACTTTTCCTCGACTTGTCCGCCTTGCTCTGGCCTTGGGGGATATTCCTGCCTCTGCTCTTCGTTGGAGCATGGCAATTGCACCGACGGGAGAAACGATGCACGAGAGAATATGCCGCGATCCTCTGCATTTACGTGGTTTTCTATCTGTTCTACTTGGTGGGGGACCGGGACGTCTTTGTATTGCCTTTCTTTCTGGTCTCCGCTCCGCTCGTTTGTCTGGGCCTGGAATGGTGTATCGGAAGGCTGGATTTGAGGGAACGCGGAGTGATCTTGCTGTGCATTTTGTTGCTGCTGCTTCCTATGGTGCGCGCCTATTGGAGAATGGCTCTCGCTCGAGATGACACAGAGGCATTCCGGTATAGCGAGGATGTTTTGCAGGTGCTTCCGCCAAATGCTTTGCTCCTGGTCGGGTTGTATGAACCGTCCCAGGACAACGAGATTTTTCCCCTGATCTATCAACAGACCGTGGAACGTCGCAGGCCGGATGTCGATCCCATCGGGAACGGTTTCCTGGCGCTGCCATGGTATCGAGAGAAATTGACCGGGAAGGGGATCGGTATCCAGCTGAAACCGCTTCCCCTGGGCAAGTATCGAACACCCACGGAATGGTACGAGGATGTCTGGTCCGGGATTATCCTGACACTGAAAGACAAACGTCCGATCTGCTCGACCGTTCCGCCTGCCTATGTGGCGCAACAACGCAGGGTAAGCCTCTGGAGAGATTGCGGAGCAAAACTACTGCTGCAGCAGCGGTCGTTTACCGATTCCTATTACGGGGAATACCTGCCGTGGGGAACGGTTTTCTTGCTTCAACCAGACATGACTCCCCGTGAGTCAAATCCCATCAAGGACAGTATTGGGAATGGATGAATTCCGCCAAGATGGATTCTCGTGGAGGCTCGCTCGCGGTCTGGCGATTCTGACTGCCGTGGCCGTGCCGTTGTTCATCTCCCCAATTTCGTACGACTCCTACCTCCTTCCGAAACGGATTTTGTTTCAGATATTGACCTTGGCATTGACCTCGGTGTGGATTGCCGGATCGAGACGGATCTTTACTCCGATTCGAGATCCCCTGTGGTGGCCGATTGGTCTGTTCCTGGCCTGGTCTGCGTTCACAATCCTGACGGGATTTCATTCCTTCCGACAGATGAGGGATTTCGCCGGGCCGATTACGGCGGTCCTGTTCTGGGCGATTTGTCGGCAGTTGTGGACTCGACGCGAGAACCGGTCTGCCTTAGTCGCATGGCTTCATCTTCCCGCCTTGATGATTGCCCTGTATGCGGTGCTGCAGGACTACGGTCTCGATTTCATTCAGACAACCGGCGGCGTGAACGACTGGCGCGCACGGATTGTCTCGACCATGGGCAATCCCAACTTCGTTGCGGGTTATCTTGTGATTCTCTTCCCCGCTCTGATCGCGCGCGGATGCGGTGCTGGTGTGTCGCGATGGTGGTTTGGTTTGGTTACAATTCCCGTGGTGGGATTATGCGTTGCCGTGTTTGTGACGACTTTTTGCGTGGGAGCGGCTCTGGCCCTGGTACTGGCAACTTCATTTGCGCTGTTCTTTCGTACTGTCCGTCGCGGATTGAGAGACCTGCTGGGGGTGCGGCTATACGTTTTATTTTTTCTGGCGGCAGGAGTCGTGACGTTCTATTGCACAGATAATCCGTACAACGGTCGGGAAGGAAGCGTTCTGGATCAGGCGAAAGCCTCACCGCAATGGCGGACCGGATTTGCGGCACGTCGATTCAATTGGCGCACCACGCGGCTGATGATCAATGAGCATCCCTTTCTGGGAATCGGATTCGCCAATTTCCAGGCCCATTCCATGACCTACCAGGGAAAGAATTACGAATTACAGGCGCGGGTGCATCCCAGCCCGTACGTCAAACTGGTGGATCAACCGCATCATCAGCTATTGGAGACCTGCGCGGAAAGCGGGATTCCAGGGATCTTCCTGTTGCTGTGGCTGTTGGTGTCGGTCATCAAGAAGTCGTTGCAGACCCTCCGTCTGGCAGATCGGGAAAATCGTGCGCTCCTGACAGCAGTGTTCCTGGGATTCATGATGGCGGTGTTTCATGCCCTGGCGAGTTTTCCGTTTCATTTACCGGCGAGTACTCTGGCCGTGTTGATCTGGTTGTCCGTCTTGTTGCCTGCAACAGAAAAGTCGCCCTCACCCCAACTCTCTCCCGGAGGGAGAGGGAGACGGGCGTTCCATCCGGCTTATGGGGTGTGCCTTTGCCTGGTCCTCATGGTTCCGTTGGTCCTTCCGTTCCTGTCGAACGTCTATCTCCGTCAGGCTTTTGAGGCGCGTCGATACGGAATGATCGACCTGGAGAAATTCCGGCGGGCGGTAGTTCTCGACCCGTTGGAACCTATGAACTTCATCTATCTCGGAGAGGCATATTCCAGCGCGAACCTGTTGAAGGAGGCCGCCGAGGTCTACCTGGCAGCGCTGCGGCTCCAGGATGATTTCTCGTCCCATCTGGCTTTGCGAGACATCTGTGGGCAGTTAGGTGCGGTGGAAGCGACGATTGAACAACAGCGGCAGATGATTCGGCTGAATCCGGGTTATGTCCCATACTGGGAGGAGTTGGAGGAGATGTGCCGCAAGCACGGCATGGAAGAGGAGGCCAAGAACGCCCGGCGAAGGATTGAAGCGTTAAGGCAATCGGGATAGGGTTACATAAGGAGATCCCCTCACCCTAACCCTCTCCCGGAGGGAGAGGAAAAAGAGCGTGGAACGGGTCTCAAACACGTGAGATTTCCTGCTTGGCAGATGTCATGAATGGATTTCGTGTAACGTTTCCCAGCGATCCGACCATGTGGTCACATGTCCGTCTGATGCTGCGCGCCGTCCTGGAGATGCACTTGATTCCGGGACGAGAGTGCAACCTGCTGACGCTGGGAGTTGATGAAGCATTCACCAATATCATGCGTCACGCCTACGAAGGCAGGAAAGACGGATTGGTGGAATTAAATGTCACATGTCGGGACAAACGACTGTCTATCATCCTTCGGGATTACGGCAAGAAAGTCCCTCTTGAGCAAATCAAGTCGCGTGACTTGAACGATATCAGACCCGGTGGACTGGGCGTGCACATTATCCGATCGGTTTTTGATGAGATTCGATATGACACCTCATCGCCGAAAGGCACGATCCTTCACCTGGAGAAAGACCTGACAACAAGTATCATGGAAAAACAGGGATTATCGAGCGGTGAGGAAAGGAAACAGAGTTAATGCTTGATAAGCGAACCTATCGGCGGCATCCCGGAATCCTGCGGGCCGCCAGTGCGGTCACAATTATCGTGGATATCCAGGAGCGTCTGGTCCCGGTGATTCAGGAGCCGGAACGGGTGATCGGACAGACGCTTCGCCTGCTGAACGGATGTTCGATCCTGAACATGCCTGTTATTGCCACAGAGCAATATCCAAAGGGACTCGGGCCACTGGTTCCGGAAATTCGAGAGCGAATTCCCTCTGAATTGATCTTTTCAAAAACGACGTTCAGCTGTTGCGGATCGGCAGAAGTCATGCATTTCCTCTCGGAGCGTGCCTGTCGACAAGTGATTCTGGCCGGGATCGAAGCGCATGTGTGCATGTTGCAGACAGCGCTGGATCTGGTGGGACACGGATACCAGGTCCATGTGCCGTTTGAGGCAACCTCTTCTCGATGCGTCAAATGCCAGGATGTCGCCCTGGAACGGATGCGCCAGGCAGGTGTGACCATTACCAGCGTGGAATCGGCGCTGCTGGAAATGCTGGAGGATGCCGCAAAGCCTGAATTCAAAGAGATCCTGAAAATCGTCAAGTAGATCCCAGAACACGATATCCGATGTCGTGACGGTAGTACGCCTTGTCAAACGAGATTTGCGACGTTCCCAGATACGCCCGTTTGGCCGCTTCGCGAAAGTCTCTCCCGATCCCGGTCACCCCAAGCACTCGGCCTCCGGCGGTCACCAAATGCCCATCCTTCATTGAGGTTCCTGCGTGGAAAACGACGATTCCCTCTCCCAGGCCGTTCTCAAGTCCGTCGATGGCTTTCCCCTTCTCGTAGGATTCCGGGTACCCGCCGGACGCCATAACCACGCAAAGCGCCGCGCCATTTGCCGCTACGATGCGGTCCGGACCGAGATCCCCGTCGGCAGACTGCTTCAGTAACGGCAGGAGGTCCTCCTCCACAACCGGAAGCACCGCTTGGGTTTCCGGATCGCCAAACCGGCAATTGAACTCAATCACATAGGGGTCGCCGTTCACGATCATCAAACCGGCATACAGGATACCCCGGTACGGACATCCATCTTGTTTCATGGCCCGGATGGTGGGACGCAGGATGGTCTTGACAATCCGGTTCAAGAGGCTGTCATCCACCAGCGGAACCGGACTGTATGCGCCCATACCGCCTGTGTTGAGGCCGGTATCCCCCTCGCCGATTGCCTTGTGATCCTGTGAGGGCGGAAGGACCGCAAGATGTTCTCCGTCCGTCAGCGCCAGAATGGAGGTCTCCGGGCCGCGCAGACGTTCCTCGATGACCACCCGATCCCCGGCGGAATCGAAAATCCGATCCACCATGACCCGCCGAACCGCCTCCAGCGCTTCCTCCCGGCCCTTGGTGACAATCGCCCCTTTCCCTGCCGCCAAGCCGTCGGCTTTTACGACAACCTGTTTGCCTGCGGATGTGAACTGACGGATGGCGTCTTCCGCTTGAGTTACTGTATCGCAGATCACAAATTCAGCGGTCGGGATTCCGTGGCGATCCATCAACTCTTTTGCGAACACCTTGCTGCTTTCGATTCGCGCAGCCTTCCGATCGGGACCGAAAACCGGCACACCGCGTTCAAGAAGAGAATCCGCAATCCCCTCGGCCAGCGGAATTTCGGGGCCGACCACAACGAGATCCATCTTGTTCTCTTCCGCCCAGATCGCGATTTCATCCACAGTTCCCGACCCGGCAGTGATTAACTCTGCATGGTTCCCAATACCGGGATTACCGGGTGTACAGAATAACTTTGTAAGTTGGGGAGACTGGGCAATCTTCCAGGCCAACGCATGTTCCCGTCCTCCGCTGCCGACGATCAGTACTCTCATGATGGTGACCTCCAAGTCAAAGTTGAGTTAACCCTGTGGGGATAGAAGAAAGAAAGTCGCCATGATGCCGGCCTTTGCGTCCGCATCACCGGCATGTTCCTGTAACCATAGCGTCCAGTTCGACGTGGCTCCCAACGGATCGCCTTTGAGCCATTGAGTCAGCGCGCGGTCTTTTCTGACTTGCACCGTATAGGAATCGGGAAGACCCGCGAGCAACCGATCCGCCTGCTCATACTCTCTCTTCAGAAGAAAGGTTGCGGTTATCGCCCGGAGGTGGCTATGCATAGCCGGGCTATAATCGGTTCCCTGGAAAAGTCGAATAGCGGTCTCGACAGCCTGTTGTGGATCGCCGTTCCGGATCCACACATCGAAAAGGCGTGGCATGAGCTGCATCTCATCGGGCTGGACCTGCAAATGTTCCTTCAGCGCCCTCAGAACCGCATCGAATCGCTTATACTCCAGGAAAAACAGGGCCAATGAGTAGCGTCTCTCCCCGTTCTGACTGTCCAGCGCGGAACACATCGTCAGGTAGAAATCCGCGTCCGTGGAACGTCTCTCCACCCACGCCACTCGCCCCCGTTCCGATAATAGCGCCAGAAAATCACCCTGGAATTCCTTGAATCGCGCGTAATTGTTGAAGAACAAGTCGATGGTCTTCTGCGTCTCCCCGTTGTCATAATACAACTTGCCCAAGTTGGCGATTTCCGGGAAATTGAGCGGATAATTCCGCAATCCCTGTTCATGATTTCTTACAGCAATGTGGTAGTACCGTTCGTCGCCAGTCTCTTTCCAGAGGACTCTGGCGCATTGAGCCAACAGGTGGAAAGACCCATGCCAGGTGTAGACCTTCAGGGATCGCTCAATGGCTTCCATGGCCTGCTGATAGGCATCAGTCTTCTTTTCGATTCGATACTTCAGGTCCGCATATCGAAAACAAAGACTCGCATACTGATACGAAATTTGGGGGAAACTTGGATCGAGTTCCAGGCTTTTCTCCAGGGCGAATTTCGCCTCTTGGAGTGCGGAAAATGCCAGATCATATTTCCCTTCGCTTTCGTAAGTGGTTGCCCAGTTCTCCCACACCACCGCACCGGCTTTATATCCCCATCCGAGTTTGCTGGTCTGGCCCTTCGGGAGTTCGATACTCATCTGGCTGCTGAGGGTGTCGGCAGTGACGAATCTCCCGACGGGTCGTAGTGCAAACAGAAGAAAGAAGATTGCGGCGAGTGCGGTGATCCAGCGAATGTTGGGACCGGAGAATTGGAGGAGGCGGTCGGGAGAACTGTGTTTTGTGAGTTCAACCCCCTCTGTATCTCCCCCAATCTTGGGGGAGAAGTTTTTTGTGATGGCTGCGTCGCCCCGGCGAGATACAATGAACAGCGCCCAGGCCGCCAGGAACGGACAGGAAGCGGCAGCCTCGTGGAACGGGAAAAACACCAGGGCGTGCGCCATGGTCGCGGTCATTGCGGCAAGGCCAAGGATCGCAAACTCGGAACGTCGATCATTCGAGATAAATTGCCAGACCTCCCGAACATGGCAGATCAATAGCCAGAGCAACAGCAGCAGGCCCGGAACACCGAGTTCGGCGACGAGCTGCAAATAGTCCGAATGGGCACGCATTGTATGCTGGCCGACTCCGGGCAAACCCAGGCTTGTGTCAGGATACTCTGTGAACCAATCACCCTGCGCAAACGGATACTTGAACGACCAGGCCGCGAATCCCACTCCAGAAAGGGGATTCTCCGCAAACATCTTCAGCGACATGGTCCATGTGCGAGGGTAGGTCCCCGCATAAGCGAATTTTAGATCGTAGATCCGATCCATAAAACTGGGCGTATCGGGATCGAGAGCAACCAGGTTGTACGCGACAACGGCAACAACACCGAGTCCGATACAAACCAGCACCGGCAGAATCACTTTCCGTGCGGTCTGTGGATCGACTCTTGGAACTCGAAATCCGAAAATGCCCAGGAACAGGGCGGCGACAGCAAAGGGGAAGGAGATCCATGCACCTCGACTGCCGGAGAGTACGAATAAATATAGATTTACCGCAAGAATGATGTAAAAGATCTTGCTCCATGGTCGGTCACGAAACCGCATCGCCAGTCCGATCCCATACACGCTGCCGATCAGAAGATACGCCGCCATGGGATTGTTATGCCCCAGGAATGAACCGAGTCGTTGGCGATGATAGTCTCCGGGGGTAAGCGGGTACGGGTAATAGCCAAACGACTCCAGCAATGCCGCCCCGCCGATCACGCAACCTGTCAAAAAGATCCCCCACACCAGGAGCATCCGGCGTCTTCGAGATTCCAACAGATCGACCCAGACCGGCAGCGTCGCCAACACCTGCGCCACCAACATGAACTTCCGTGTCGATAGAGGAGTGGGTGAGGTCAGAGTCCGAAACGCCGACCACAGAATCAGGAGTATCAGCGGGACATAATAGGCAGTGAACCGGATTCGTATCTCCCCACGAACCGCCTGCGCCGCGAACCACAATCCCACCGCCGCAGCGGCACAGAACTCGGCGATCAGTTCTTTGTGAACCTGGGGATTAGAGAACTTGCCGGTGAAGTAAATTGCGGTCGCCATCACCTGGGTCAGAAGAACCCAGAAGGCAATTTCCAACAGAATATCTTCAAGAGTGAATGGAGCGGATTCGTTTCGCTTTTTTCCCAATGCTGCACCTGTATTCGATGATTCGCGTGCCCTTTTTATCACAACCGCTCGGTTATCTGCAACCGGTCATAAATCTTCCTGGCCGCTTTTTCCTTCTTCGGCGACCGGGATAATTCTTCCGCCGCGTTCAGAAGCGCATCCGTCGCGGCTGCTTTCTCGGCTGCCTCGCCCTTCTCCCAGATCTTCCACAGCGCGGAAACACTCTTTCCATCTGCCATTCTGCCAAGCGCGGAAATCGCGGCAAGCCGTACCTCCCGATTCTCATCCTTAAGTGCTTTCAAAACAGGCGACCGGCCCCCCGTGTCTCTCCGTTCTCCGAGCGCGTTGATGAGAGCTACTTTCCAGTTCGGGTCTTCCGCGCCTTTCAAGGCTTTCACTAACGAGGCGGTCGCCTTGCGAGAGGGGATCAGCACCAGCGTGCACCGTGCGGTTTCCCGATGGATCTTGTCGTTGAGTACATCCGCCAAGACCGGGACCGAGCGTTCCGTTCCGATCCGCGAAAGGAGTCGGAGCGCAAACTCCTTGTTCTGACGGCAACAGGAAGACTGAATCACCTGGAGCAGAGCGGATTCCGCCTGGACGCGTTGAGGCTCCGCACCCGGACTGCCTGCATTATGGACAATCCGTTCCGCCGTGTTCCTGGCCCACAGGTTAAGTGTTTTTTGACTTGGATCCATGGACTCAAAGAGTTGCCCCAGGATCTCAGGCCCCTGCTGCACAAGTGCCTGATATGCCGCCCGGCGCGAGGATTCATCCGGCGAACCGAGCTGCCCGATCCGGGAATCCACATCCGCACTCCAGGATGGAATCACGAAAAACAAGGAAATGAGAAAAACCAATGTGCGTGTGAGTGTTCTCATTGTTCTATCCTCTCCATAGGTCATCCGAGACTACAAACGCCAGGGCGCGCGATAGGGTCTGAATAAGTATCGGTTCGCTTCGTCGTCTCCGACAAATTCCTCTTTGACCGGGTCCCATTGCAGCTTGCGGCCCAGTCTCATGCAGAGATTGGCCAGGTGGCAAACGGTAATGGAGCGATGGCCGATTTCCTCGTGGCAGACCGGCCGTTTGCGAGTTCGGATACACTGGAGCCAATTCTCGTGATGAGCGGGGCTGGCCCAGACACGCCAGTCCTGTTGCTTGGATGGGTCCATGGTGATCTGCTCGTTATCGATCTCGACCGTTTCGCGGAGCAGATCGGTCGGCTCGGCCTCAATGCCACCGCGCCAGACATGCACCCAGCCATCCGTGCCGATGAACCGAACCCCATGTTCGGGGTGCCGGGTTACGATCTTGGAGCCGTTCGCGAAGGTCAACGTCACATCGTAAGTGTCGAATGTCTCAGAGATACCATCCGCCGGTAGAACCCCGACTCCCTCGGCATAGATGGGACCGGTGTCATCCGTGCCAAGCCCCCATTGGGCGGTGTCGGCATGATGCGCTCCCCAATCGGTCAACGCGCCGCCGGAATAATCCCAGAACGAGCGGAATCCCCCCGGATGACGTGCCCGGTTGAATTGCGCCCAGGGAGCCGGTCCAAGCCAGAGGTCCCAGTCGAGGCCCGGCGGGGGGTCCGTATCGGGGACCCAGCTCGCGCTGCCGCCGGTGGGCAGGTGCAACTCCGCCGTGTGGACTTTGCCGAGCTTGCCCTGCCGAGCCAACCCGCAGGCGAATCGGAATTCCCGGCTGGACCGTTGCTGTGTGCCGGTCTGGAACACACGCCCGTAACGCTGCACCGCGCGGATCAAGGCTTTGCCTTCGTTGATCGTGTGCGTCAGCGGTTTTTCGCTGTAGACATCTTTGCCCGCTTTGCAGGCGGCGATACTCACAGGGATATGCCAGTGGTCCGGGGTTCCGATGAGGATGGCGTCAATGCCCGGTTGCTCCAGAAGGTCGCGAAAATCATTGTAGGAAAGGCAATCCGCGTTTTTGTAAGCGTCATCGACCCGCGCCTTGGCCTCATCGCGACGGCTTTGGTCCACATCGCAGACGGCACGAATATGCGCGCCGGGATTCCGCAGCAACACCCGAAGGTGCTGCGTTCCCATCCCGCCGACCCCGACAATCCCGATCCCGATCTTGTCGTTCGGCGAAATGTCCCGCGCCCAGACAGAACTGCCTGCGATGCAGATTCCAAGTCCGACGCTCCGACACGCCTGCTTCATAAACCATCGTCGCGTAATCCGCGCACTCATTGAAGTTCCTCCCATCCGTTGCGATGATTCGATACCGCTGTATTCTTACACATTCGAGGGGCAAGATGTACAGAATCATACCCCCCTGGAGCAGATGTCCTTCGCTTTCTGAAAATGCGATCCCCCATCCCGTCATCGCGAGCATTCCTCCGGAGGGGCCGGAGTCGCTCCTCGGAATGACGGCCTTGGGCAAGCATCATCCGGGGGACTATGATGGTCCGAATCCAAATTCCGCCACAGAAAGGCAACACCATGATGATCGTCTTCGCCAGAAGCCTGCTGTTCTTGTTGATATGCCTGGTTGCGCATCCCGGTCCGTGCGGGGAATCCGGTACGGAATCGACGATGTATTTCATGGAACCTCCGGATGTTGCCGAAAGCCAGAATGTCGAGTTCCAGGTCCATCGGCCCTTCTATCGACAACCGGAGATGCTCTGGCCGACTCCACTGGACAAGCCGGGCTGCTGGTATATGCCGGTGGCCTCTGAGGTCACAGCAGACAGAATACGTCTGTGGTACCAACGGATTGACAAGAGCGAGCCGGAGTATGTGAACCAGAGAGTTCTGTGTCTGGCAGAAATTCGCGGTGGAGAGTTCTCGATCCCCAAACTGGACATCTTTCCGTCGCCGTGGCCGGCGGAGCAGAACGTCGTCATGCACCGCTCACCGCACAAGCCGACTTGGGGTGGCTTCAATGTTTTCCAAATCGTTCGGCAGCCGGACGGCAAGTACGCAATGCTGTTCTGGGACCAGCCGCCCACGGGGGAAGCAGGCGGAATGGTCGCTGTGTCCCCCGATGGCCTTCACTGGGAACTACCGTCGGACCAGGCAGTTTTCACGGAACACAACGACGCGTTCACCCTGATCTGGAACACTCAGCGGAAGGAGTACTTCCTCTATCAGACGAGACTGGAACCCTGGCCGGACAAGCCGTATCCCGACAATCTTGACAAATTCCGGCGAGTGATCAGCCTTCGGCGGTCAAAGGACCTCAAGACCTGGACCCCGCAGGAGACCATCCTTCGCCCGGACAGTGAAGACCCGATTGCGATGGAGTTTTATCTGATGAAGGTCTTTACCTACGGCAACCGGTACGCCGGTCTTCTGATGCGCTACCAGGCCGATCCAGACCGGCCCGGCAAGCACGGCAGTACAACCACCACGGAATTCCTGATTAGCGATGACGGTATCGCCTGGCGGCGTCCTTCCCGGGACACGGAACTCGGATTCTGGACCTACGCCGATCCGTTCCCGGTTGGGGGAGATTTGTGCTTTGCGGCATATCACAAAGCGGGCATTGCTCTTCAGCGGTTTCGAAAAGATGGACTGGTCTCCTGTGGAACAGATACGGAAGGGAGTCTTACAACCCACCCGTTTTCCGCGCCGGAAACACCGATCTTGTTAAACTTTGATGCCCTTCAAGGAGAGATCGCTGTCGAGGCGATCAATGAACGCGGCAGAACCATCCGTGGATTCTCTCGCGACCGTTGCCGATTTGTGGGTGTCGAGGGTACCGAGACCCCGCTTCGCTGGGATGGCAACGATCTGTCGAAATTGAACGGGAAGACGATCAGGCTCCGCTTCTACCTGAAATTGGCACAGATCTATTCGCTGGGCCTTTATTGAAAGGCCGGGATCGAATCAGTCCTTTCCCACGGTAACCATCGCTTCCGTCCATTGTGGGAGACTGAAATCATCGCATCGAATATCCGCCGTCACGATGTACAGGCCTGGGGATACATCGGCAGACGGTTTGAAGGCAATCTCCATCGCGCTCTCCTGGCATTCCCCGATTTCCAGGGTCTTTTCCGTATCCGATTCCCAATCGGCGGGGACGTTCAGTTTCACGGTGAAAGTCCGTGCGTGCGGGGAGTGATTCATAATCCGAATCTCCATCCTGCCACTCTCTCCCGGCTCAACATGCCGTGCGTAGGGGAACAGGGATGCCCACCCTTCATCAATCCCGTAATTCGGATCGTCCCACGGGAAAAGGTCACGAAGAAGATCAACTCGTTCATCAAGAGTTCTCTTCATGAATGCCAATTGATCGGCTGAATAGCGAAATGTCGCGCCGACATGCTGGTTTGTCAGCAGGCAATTCGGATTCATTTGTCCAAGGATTTCCAGGCAGGCAAAATATCCGAAGCCCGGATGCAGCAGATTGCGATTCTGCAGGCAATAATCATCAATGCCGGAAGGTGTGAAAGAATCTCCCACAAAAAGCATCTGGTCCCGCTCGCTCCTCTTCGCCAGAAGAGCGTCGTGGTAAATCGTCTGGCCGGGGAAATAATAGGAAGTGAACTCAAACTCCCGCCAGGTTACGGATGCGCCGTGTGAAAAGGTTCTGACCTCCAGAATCGACTCGGTAGTCAGACACGGAAGGCGATAATCGCCCGGATGCACCAGGATATCCCGCATCTCCTCACAGGCATACACAGGACAATCGAATTCCCGTGCGGCCTGCGGAACCCGGTCCGTATGGTCGTCGTGGTAATGTGTGATATAGATCCCTTCGATGGACCGGACTTGCTTTTCCTTTATCAACTCATGAATTCTCTCGATGATCTTTTCGGAGCCACAATCGACCAGAAAACCGGCTCTTTCTTTGGAGACAATCAGACGTGTATTCGATATGGGAATGACCCAATCCGGGAAAGTCTTTTGAACTGTCTCGGCATTATCCATCCAGGAAACCCGTGCATCGGGTCCGGCAACCCGTTCCAGCATGGCATGGATACGGTCGTCGCCGAAATACCATCGCCCGGCATTGATGGTCTGATAATTCCGATACGCCCCCTGAATGCGTCCAATCAGTTTTGAGATGGCCTCGGCGGGATTGTCGATCACCGGCCCCCGTGCAGGAACAACCAAGTCCGGTTTGGCGGCAGCAAGGCGGTTAAGGCTATCCACCACCTCGTGCAGCCGAGCGGCATAGCCGTGATATGCCCCGATTTTCAATTCCGGCACTGCATCCTGCATGCTGTACAGGTCAAGAATCTTTCCGTCCCCGTAGATCAGGTCTCCCGTACAGGCGACGCGCTTCCCATCGGATTCAAACAGATAACTGACCGCGCCCCGCGTATATCCGGGCGTATCCAGCACAGTGATCTTCAGACCTTCCCAATCAAGGGCGTCGCCTTCCGCAACAGTTTTCCAGACAGGAATCGAGCGGCACAGGACCTTCGTTGTTTGCTGCTCGTAATCGTGAAATCGCTTCGTCTGAAACTCGTTCCAGTATTCCTCGACATGCGTGAATAGATTCTCTTCCTTCTTCGGGACGACCGCTTTCGCTCCATTGCGGACAAGTTGCTCTCCCGCCCAGGCAACATCCCGTCGGTGATGTGTGAACAACACGATGTCCACCTTCTCCGAAGAGTCAGGAACGCCATAGATAGAAAGCGTATGGCATCCCCGCTGAAGCAAGACACCGTTCACCGGGCCGGAAATAATCTTCATTTCATCGAGTGATTCTCCCGAAGTCGTCATGATCGCTCCTGGAATTAAGACGAGGATTATCAGTGTCGCCAATATGCCGGTCAGAGTTTTCATGATTCCTGCCCTCGATGCCGTTTTGTCTGGAAATTTACCGTCCAAGGCTGGAGATTCTAGTGTCCTGTAACTGAATGACCATTACTGAGTCCCATCATCGCGAGGAGCAGCCCGGAGTCCGCGCAGGGCGGCGACGTGGCGATCTCAGGCTTTACTGAGATTCCTCACATTCGTTCGGAATGACAATACGCCTGTCATTTCGACCGAAGGGAGAAATCTCATCATAAAGTCGAACTTGCGACATCAGTTCAATAAGATTGTGTCTCAAGACAACTTGGTCACACAACACTAGAATGCGTCTCATGTTCGCATCACCCGGAGGCTTTTTCCATTGAACGTATTCAGCCGCATGACCGTCCTTTCGGACAATCAGATCGAGCAGTTCCAAAAGGCAACAGAAGATATCCTTGAGAACACCGGGTTCTCCGTGGAACACGCCGAACTTCTTCAAATCGCCCGCAAGGCGGGAGCGAAGGTGGAAGAAGCGGGCAGCCGCGTGCGGATTCCTGCACCGTTGTTGCGGGATCTTCTTGCGCAGGTTCCCCGCACATTCCGGGTTCGTGGTGCGGTCGGCAATGAGTTCACCATTGGGACAGGAACGCCCTATTTTCTCGCAATTGTCACAGATCCATGGATCATCGACTATAAGACGCAGCAGCCGAGACGCCCCTGCCTGAGCGATCTCAGACGGCACACCACCATCGCCCAGCAGCTGGACGCCGTGGCGATGATCAGCCGGATGGATTTCCCAGTGACCGACTGTGACGATGCGACGTCTTCACTCCGCGCATTGGAAGTTCATCTCCTGAATCACACGAAACACAACCTGGTCTGTGCCGCATCGGTGGAAAGCATGAGAGAATGGCTGGACCTGATGCGCATTCTGAATCGGGGAA
>JAKPYU010000045.1 GCA_029568995.1 Candidatus Omnitrophota bacterium
TAGCCGTATTTTCCATAGGCACCCAGATGTGCCGACGCTTGATCCCGAAACAACGGATCACCTGTCAATTCGTATGCTTTCAATAGACGATGGCAATACAGTCCGGAAATGGAAGTATCGAAGTGGGAGCCGTCAAAACGATCCGTTCCGGCATTCGGCTGATTGGGGATCAGATTGGTTTCCGGATTTCGTTTATCCCAATAGTAATTCGCAATCAGTCTGGCTCGGTCCAACCAGGCAGGTTCCTGCGTCTGCTTGTGGAGAAATGCAAATGCGGCGAGATATTCGCCGCCGCTCATGGCGAAGTCGCACCCGTGTTGTTGATCTCCGTGGCGATTACACTCTCCGGTCATTTTATCGACAATATGCCATTCCCAGATTGCCTCCATCTCACGGGTGACGGCTTCCTGGTTGATAGCCCAGAGTTCCGGCCAGGCTCCCTGCTGGATATGCGCTTCATGGACGTTTCCCATGTGGCCGGTCATCTCATCGCGGTAAGCGTCGTAGTGGCGGTGCCATCCCCACCAGAAGAACCCCTTTTCATCCACCAGGTTCCTCATGGTGAACTCCGCCGTCTTGCTCGCAAACAATGCATATTTCGGGTCGCCCGTGATCTCGGAGAGATCCAACAATACGCGAAGAAAAGCCTGATCGAGCCAGAAATTCCCCCCGGTGGGATTTCGCCGCTCTCGCCGGGTAACACGATAGGCCTCATCATAAGGAAGCGGGTTCTCCGGGCAGGTTCGGGTTCTCACATCCAGAATGCTCATCAACATGGGGGAGTGCAGCGCGCCGTACCGGTCCGTGCCGTATTCCATCATCAGGTCTGCACATTCCCGCGCGTAATCCAGATAAGGCTTGTTGGCAATTGACTCCGCCGCCAGTCCCGAATCGAGCAACTCGGGATCTCCAATTTGCGTCCAGGCAAGGTTCGGAGTAATGCCTGTCAAACAGGTGAGCACGGCGACAAAGATTCCCGGGAGTATTCTCATGATTTTCCTTCTTCTGAGGGTGCAGACTGGGGAGCACCGGAACGTCCATACAACAGGAGATTCAGCGCCTTTTCATAGGCATCGGTTTTTTCCCACCCGGCAAAATCACCGATGTGGTGCTTGTGTTTTATGGTTTCCATCCAGGTGCTTTTAACCTGTGCGATGGCATCATCGAGCCGAACCAGCAGGAGTATGGATCGTTTCTGTTTTGTCTCCCGCTCCAGGACCCGTGAGATCTCCTTTCCGAACCAGTCGGAGTGGACCGAGTTTTCGGACATAACAAAGATCAGCTTGTCATGGGCATGAATCGCCTCGCCCACCGCGTCGCGGATATTCTCCTCGATAAGCGCGTCCTTTGGAGCGGGCCAGCATCGAATCCCCCGGTTCTGAAGGTCGCTACTGAGTCGCTGGACAAATGCTTCGTCTTTCTGGGAGTGGACAAAGAAACAGGACCGAAAGCGTGCTTTTTGATAGGACGGGGACTGATAATGCTCGATCAGCTCATCGGGAAGCCCGCAACCTCGAAGAAAAGGAAGCGGCAAGGATCCGGATTTTACAATCGTTCGATGGTCCAATGTGCTTGGTCCGTGGTGTATACAGGAAGTCAATCCCATTGCCCCGGTGAGGCAGGCATTGTTGAAGATCGTCTCGAACAGATGCGCCCCGTCCAAAGCACAACGGCTCAGATCCGCGCCGACCAGATTGGCCCAAATCAAACTGGCATCGCTGAGAATCGCATCGCAGAATTTCAGATCGACAAGATTGGTTTCGCTTAGATCGGCTTCGTTGAGTACTGCACCCGTACAATCTGCCTCGGTAAGAACGGCGCTGTGGAGATTGGCCTGAAATAGATACGCCTGGTTCAAACTGGCCGAAATAAGATGAGCACGAGTCAGGTTCGCCCATCGCAGATCGGCTCCGGCGAGGTCCGCCCAGATCAGATAAGTGCCCTCCAGGTTGACATGACGAAGATCCGCACCACGCAGATTGACCCGCATCAGGTTCAATCCGCGAAGGTCGGCTCCCTCAAAGACGGGGACGACATCGGGATATTGACGCCTCCAGTCATTCCATGCGCTGACTCCCTGCGTCAACCTGGCAAGATATTCCTCACGACCCATGGATGGAAATCTCCCGAACCTCTCGCCTTCCCCGGCGGACTGTTAAAAACAAGAACGGCATATCCAGGAAGAATGTACTGTCAACGGCTGAATAAACGCAAGGCAAAGGCCATTCGAGATCTCTTCTTCTCGGACTTTCCGTTCGTCTGCACCTCTTCTTCGGCCTGCTCTCCCAGTTCCAGCTGCTTAATCAGCTTCTCGAGGAGTTCCACCACCTGCCTGATCTCCTGAATCTGACTGCGTCGCTCATTCAGAATCGTTTCCATTTCAGCTAGGGATCCCTCCAGCGCAGAGACCGTCACCTTTTCCGGTTTGGGAGCAGTCTGACCGGCCACCTTCTTAGCCATCATATACACCGATGCGACGGTCTTGCGAGTGGCCAGATCCATTTCGGACTTTACCGAGGAAGATTTTTCCTTCATAAAGTCCCTGGCGCTGACATTCATCCTGGTTCCCAGATCGAATTCCCTCTGGAAAATATCGCTCTGAGACTTCAGCTGATCCAACACCGCTCGGAAATAGAGAACCATGTTATCCCGGATCCGAGTTCGGTTCGGTCGCATATCCGAAGACATCATCTCCAGGAACTCTTTTTTCACATTGAACTTGGTGTGGGTTCGGTCCACAACGATGTTTTCGCCGCGTTTCAGCGCATTCAGATGTTCATTCTTTTCGTTCAATCCGAATGGCACGAAAGAACAGGCGAACAGGAAATCAACGACCTGCTTGGAATTGCGGATGGATTCCATGCAGACCTTGTATCGTTCGTCATCCTTGATCTCCATCTGTTTCCGAAGCAATTCCTTTTTCTGTTGCTCGGACACGCGAACGGAAGCCGATGCCATGACTTTGTCAATGGTGTCGAAAACCGGTTTACCGTTTTTGAATCGGAGGATGACCTGTGAACGAGTGACTCCCGGATTGCGCTCAATGAAATCGTCAATGAGCGCCTCCTTCAGATGGTCTTGCACTTTCGGGTCGGTGCTCATGTTGGACACAACCACCATGCAACATCAAAATCGAAGATCCGAGACGTCTTCTCACACGATTTTTATTCTGCAGATAAACAGAATTCCGGAATCGGTTGCCTGTCAGGCAACCGTGCTCACCACAACTCCGAATTCAGAGAAGAAAAAAAGACGCCACTGATCGCGCAACAATCGAAAATGCGTCCAGAGGTTATTTCATCTTACCTCATGCCTCCAACCTGCGCAATGCCCCGAACGACAAAAACCCACATCATACCGAATCGAGCCTGAGATCAAACACTGCCTCCTTCGCGACCCAACAACCGCTCGATTTCCTCCATCTGATTGGGCAGGAGCGGATCGAACGCCAGGGAACCGGCATTTTCGATGACCTGCTGAACCGTTTTGAACCCGGGAATGGGGATGGTCACTGGGCTGCATGCCCAAAGCCAGCAGATCGCGCCCTGAGCCAGGGTTCGCCCGCCGCTTGTCAGAATCTCCCGGACCGCCTCCAAATGCTTAAGTTCCAGGCTTTCCGGGCCGCTCTGCAAATCCCAGCGGTGACGGACATCATCCTCGGGAAAGGTCGTAGAACGGGTGAACTTTCCGGTCAGAATCCCCATCGCGAGAGGTCCTCGGTTAATACTGGCCAGATCGTTTTCCTCGCAGACACGCAATGTCTCCAAGTTCCCGCCGAAGACATTCAGGTGCTGCTGGATAGCCGTGCAGTGTTCTCCATCTGCGAAGATTCGCGCCCGGTCGGGTTGATCGGTGCTCCACCCGTAATACCGGATCGTCCCCTCATCCACCAGTTCTTCCAGAACCTCCCGGACCGATTCTCCGTCCTCGGAGTTTCCCAAGTGAAACTGATACAGGTCGATATAGTCCGTATTCAAACGTCGCAGGCTCGCCTCGCAGGCGCTTCGGATATAAGCCGGGTCGCAGCGCGTTCCGCTTGTCGTTCGATCCTCTTCATTGATGGGATATCCGAATTTTGTGGCGAGAATTACCTTGTTTCGTCTTCCCGCGAGCGCCCTGGCGATCAGTTTCTCGCTGTGCCCGCATCCGTACACATCGGCGGTGTCCCAGAAATGGATTCCCAAATCGAGGGCCTTCTGCAGACCACGAATGGATTCGGCATCGTCCGAGCCGCTCCATCCGCAGGGGACACCCTCACGCCAGGTCGCACCACCAATCGCCCAACATCCGAGACCGATGGCACTGACCTCCATTCCACTTCGACCCAACACACGTGTTTTCATCTTGCGATCCTTCTCTGCACCGTACGTCTCAATCGTTCCACAAGCTATCCCAGGACGTTCTTCCAAACAAGTATTCCGTTCAGGTATTCCGTTCAAGTATTCCGTTCAGGTATTCCGTTCAGGTATTCCGGCACTGAATTTTGTCCCGATTCCGGCTATAATTCGGGTTTCAATCCCTTCCAGGGACACTCAGGAAGATCCCCAAAGAGGAGTTGACCTATGTCGCGTTTCAGAAATATGAGCATTCTTGTTGTTTTTGCGTTTCTATCCACCACGGCGATATCAGCATGGTGTGAAGGTCTCGCAGTCCTTCCGGGAATGGAACGGACCGCATTGGATCGGTATGTCGCCCAACCGGACCCGAATTACCGATATGAACTGGTGAATACCATTCAAGACCCCGAATATACGGCCTACGTGTTGGACATGATCTCGCAATCGTGGCGGAGTCCGAACGAGGTGGACCGGACTCTGTGGCAGCATTGGCTGACCATCATCTGCCCGAAAGAGATCGACTCCACGGTGGGACTGCTTTTCATCGGCGGGGGCAATAATGGGAAGAAGCCACCATCCAAAGTGGACGGAATGCTGAGCGAGATCGCCAAGAAAACAAAGTCCGTGGTGGCCGAGCTGCGGATGGTCCCGAATCAGCCGATCAAAGTCGCCGATGAATGGATGGAGAAGTACCGCGAGAAAGGCCGTGTCGAGGATGAGTTCATCTCTTACACCTGGGACAAGTATCTCAAGACGGGGGATGAACTCTGGCCTGCGCGGCTTCCAATGACCAAAAGCGCGGTGCGGGCGATGGATACGGTGACCCTGTTCTGCGCAAGCGAGGCAGGCGGAAAAATCCCGGTGGATCGGTTCGTTGTCGCGGGCGGCTCCAAGCGCGGATGGACCACCTGGATGACCGCTGCTGTCGATCCGCGCGTGATCGCGATTGTGCCGATTGTGATCGACCTTCTGAACTTGCAGGTCTCATTTGAGCATCACTGGCAGGCTTACGGTTTCTGGGCGCCCGCTGTCGGGGACTACGTGGAAATGGGGATCATGGATCATATCGGCGATCCACGGTTTGCGGATCTGATGAAACTGGTGGAACCGTTCGAGTATCGGTCGCGGTTCACTATGCCGAAATTCCTGATCAATGCGACGGGAGATCAGTTCTTTCTGCCGGATTCCTCGCAGTTCTATTTCGATCAGCTGCCGGGCGTAAAATATCTCCGTTATGTTCCCAACGCCGACCACGGGCTGGATGACACCGATGCCGCCGAGAGCCTGAGCGCATTTTACGATGCAATTCTGTACGGAAGACCGTTGCCGGAATTCTCGTGGTCGTTCCCGCGCAAGAATGTCGTCCAAGTCAAGACCGAGCAGACCCCGGACGAGGTGAAACTCTGGCAGGCCACCAATCCAAACGCGCGCGATTTTCGCCTGGAGACCCTCGGTAAGGTCTGGCAGGAAACCGCGATTGCGCCAAAGCGTGAGGGGATTTACACCGCCAAAGTCGCCGTACCGGAGAAGGGATGGACTGCGTTTCTCGTTGAGTTGACCTATCGCGGGGACGGTCCCACACCGATGAAGTTCACCACGCCGGTGAGGGTCATTCCGGACGATTTACCGTATCCGTCACCGTTGAAGGGGCGGTGATTAACAGAAATCGACGAAGAACCAATAGGGGGCGCAAGTGAGAAGTTCTGGACACTTGCGCCCCGGGTTTCACGACACCGAATAAGCCGTTCGTCTATTCACTCTTTTTCGGCGTTATTGGTTTATGTCTATCGGGCAAGGGAAGAGTGTATTTGCTTTCGACGTAGACAATAGCGCTGGCCGGGTCTTTTGCATACCAACCGTAGAAATTCGAAATATGATCGAGATCCAC
>JAKPYU010000058.1 GCA_029568995.1 Candidatus Omnitrophota bacterium
GCTTTCCATCGCGATCAGCGCTTCCAGGCCGAGTTTCACCAGCGCCGTCTTCTCGCTGATTCCCGTCAGTTTGGATGCCCGGTCCACCAGGCTGTCGTCGATATTCAACGTGGTTCTCATTTCGTCACCTCAAGATTCGTATGCATAATTACGGTTGACTTGTGCATGGATGGCAAGATATTTGGGGAGGATACAGTACTTTTGTATACCCTGCCCGTCATTCCGGCGAAAATAGAGATCCAGGGGGGACGCGGGCTTTAGTCAGTTCGCACCCTTGTCGATCTCGATCATTTTGCTGACGTCAGCAAAATGATCCTCCATGCGGTGGCCGCTGTTGAAACACGCCAGTTTTGCCTTCTCAATGACTGCTTCGAAATTGCGGTAGTCGCTGTAATCCAACACTGCCCCGAAATCACGGCTCGACCAGAATCCGTTCCCGGCCTCGTTCACGCGCTTGATGCGTTCGAACGGGGATGTATACCCTTATTCCTTTTTTGAATCTCTTCGCTCATTGGTTCCGCTCGCTTTCTCCAAAATGGCTTTGGGTATATCGACAATCATAGGGCCATCAATGGCTAATCTTGCATGGAATATTTCATTGGCTAGGCTATTTAGTTCTCCTGATGTCACTTCTCGATCAGGTCTGTTTCGCCTGCCTGATCTCAAAATGTGCCCCTCGTCATGTTTGCTATAGATTCGACCATGTATGAGTTCGTTCCGCTCTTCGAAAAGGTCAAGGCAGACTGTGAGATCCGAAACCAACACCGAGAATGCCTGTGGATCAAGCTTCCGGATAACTCCTATCGCGTGCTTTATTCGTTTGCTTATAGGCCAGCGCTGCTTGTCCTCGGTATAGCAGTCGATTGGATCAAGCATCAGCAGAAGATCATCAATCTTCTCCTCCAGATACGCCGCATACAAAGTCAAGAAGCCAAGTTGATGGACGATTTTGCCGTTATCTGGTGTATCAGATGGATCACGCATCAATTGTTCCTCTGAATTTCTGCAAGTCTTACGCGCATATATCGTTTCTGCATAAAAGGCAAACTCTCCCAAATTACCTTACGGTCGATGGGTATTCCACCGACCACCACCGCATCCCGAACGTAAATCAAATATTATCAGATTCTTCTGGCAGGCAAATCATCCCAACTCCCTCAGTCCAGGCCTTTTCTCGAAGGGCCGCCCATTGGACACGATCAAATCCCCAATCCCCGGAAATCCGATTCCGGCGGGAAGGGGATGTCAACAGAAATTTCCACCTCAACCAGTCTCCCGGTCCGGCCGCTCGCGCTGCTTCCCGGTTTCGGTATGACCATGACGCGCCGCCAGCCGACGATTCAACGATTCTTGACCTTCACCGCTGGACCATTGCAGTCAAAGGTCCTTTTTTTTAGCTTCTTTGACTATTCGATCCATCTCCTGGATTGCTTGATGTGCGCTTGCCGCATCAATGTGCGGCTTAAGACAACACAGTTGCTGTGCCCGGTCATCGGCGGACGTATTATACTGTTCACTCACATAAAGCGCGGTAGCCAAACGTTCCAATTCGACTACTCCCTTGTCTCCGAATTCCTCCGCGACAAAAGTAATTCGATCCTCGTATTTCCGCAAAGTCTTCGGATAGAGCGCCTGGATCTTGCGGCTTCGCTCGGTGCAAATCATACGGGGTCCATACGGCGGAACCTGCGGTTCGAGCAAGAGCAAATCATCGGCGCGAAGCGAGGTTAATTCGTTCCTCAGGTCAAAGGAGAAGGGGCCATGTTTGTAAAGAATGAATTCATATTCCAGAGGGACTTTCATCAATCTCTGCAACAAAAAGGTGGCCTTTTGGACATGGGTTTCGCCACACCAGCTTCCTTGTTGACGAAGTCTTTCAACCAACCTTGTCAATAATGCGGCTCTCCTCAGTCTATCCATTTGTCATCTCCTCTCCCAGGGGCTGTATCACGCTGTGCCTGTTCCTCTTAAGCCACTTTTCCGCATCAGGTAATACGGATCGATCCGCGAAAATATAATCTATATTAACCATCGGGACTTTATTGAGTGTCTCAGAAATCGCCAACGATGAGACAATGGAACCGTCCCGCATACGGACCGGGAAATCCGGAGCGCCGCTTTCCTGGGTATAGCGATCATGCCGGAAATGCTCCGCTCCAAATTCGGCGCAAAGAGCAGTGAATAGGGCATTTCCGGCGTCCGGATTTGTTTCAACGTCCTTCGGATTTCGCTCATAGATGACTTTAAAGTGTTCGCGGCACACAATTCGTCGGGCATGGATGTGCCCCGGCATGTTTTTGTCATACGCCGATTTCATATAGGCTGCCGTTACCTCATTGTCGGTAGTTCTCAAATGTTGGTCGATATCCGTCGAGAATCTGCCTTCCGAAAGCCACGCTTTCAAGAAATCCTTGAGATGAATATCGTAAATCCGACGGATGGGATGGAAATAAACTTGTGAATACATGAAATACCTTGCGAGTACCAGGGCCTCGGCAGACTGAATTCCGCCTTGTTCCACACCAAGAGCCGGCTCTGACGACCCTTCTTGCCCTTCAAAGGGCGCCGGAGGAAGAATGCGGATCGTATCAATAAGCCGATACTGGTCGAATTTCCCATAGGCTACGCCTGCATGGTGTGAATCTCTCAAGAGATAATCCATTCGGTCTACGCCGAATGCATCGCCCACAACGATCTCGGCCAGGATGGCCTGCCAATCTGTGAATTCAAGATCCGGAGCCTTCTTTGGCCCGACAGCAATCCTGATAATATCCTCGCATCGCAGGGGAGGAGTTATTTCGGTCCATATAGAGTTCATTTCGGGGCTGGAAATAATCTCGCGGGTTATGCGTTCATGATCCCAGCCTTCCGGCAGAAGGTCTCTTTCGGCGGCATGGGAGAATGCGAGATGCCCTAAATCATGGCAGAGTGCTGCCATCCGCAGAACTCGGCGCCAATATTGCGGACCATCACGTTCCAACTCCGGCAAAAGGTTTCTGATCGGATCAGAGATGTTCTCAGGTCGTGTTATGACATCGAATACCCGACTTGCAAGTTCCATGACGCCAAGAGAGTGCTCAAATCTCTTGTGTGTTGCTCCCGGATATATGAGGCATGTCAGCGCCAATTGGTTGATATGACGTAACCGTTGGAAGGCGTGAGAATCCAGGACCTTCCGTTCATGGCTATCCATTCGCACGAACGCATGAATGGGATCTCTGACCTCATGGATATTCTTCGCCATTGTCCGTTCCGGCCCTTGCGCTTCTTGACGACACCCTCCGCCACGATACCACAAAACCTGCTCTCCACAATCCCCCACCTATTCTCATCTCAAGTTGAAAGGCCGCGTCTTGCCGACGATTCGGACGCCGCAGCATCCGGAACGTAAATCCAATATTTTCAGATTCTTCTGGCAGGCAATTCATCTCAACTCCCTCAGTCCAGGCTTTTTCCCGAAGGGCCGCCCATTGGACATCATCGAATCCTCAATCCCCGGAAGATCTTATTCCGGCGGGCCAGAATTGTCATATCTCCCGCGCAATAGGAACGTCCGAGTATCGGGAACATCGGGAAGAAAATTCGCAGATAGTCTTCAGGCCCGTGCGTACCCGGGCAACAAAAACCGCCTTAACGGTTTGTCCAATCCGGTATCCCGACGGGCACTCGGCGTTTTCTGTAAGCGCCGCTGTCATTGACGGCAATAATCCCACTCGTTGAAACAGTAGCTTTCAGTGAGAGTTTCCCCACACCGGCTATTTCCGAAGGATCGGCACGAACCAGTCGCACGCCGGTCAGGGAATCGTCCCGAGTCCACGTTTCCCCACGGTCGAAACTCTCCAGAATCCCCTTATCGGTCGCAAGGACGATATGTTCCGGATTGTCATCATAGATCAAAATATCGGAAATACTCAGCACGCGGACTCCCTGGACACTCAGGAATACCGGCTCCTCAACCAGCGAATACTGTCCCGGCGCGTCCTTCTGCAAACGTACCCATGCAAGATAACGACCGTAGTTAACCAATACCTTCAACGGATCGGCACGCGATCCCCCGATGTTCTGAATCGGGGAATTCGTAAAAGCAAGTTTTTTCACCTCGCCTTCGTTTACGCGCATATATAATCCTTCCACCGTTGCGATAAAGAGAATCGTGTCGCCCGACCCATCGTCGACGCGGGAAAGGTATAGCTCATTGCAATCCACCAGAAGGCTGGAGTCGCGCTTCCAAGTCATCGTGTAGTCATCGGAAATATAGAGTCCTCCCTCCACTTCCCCCTCGAATGTGATCCCACCCCCGTAAACAAGACCGGGTCGCGTAGGATCGGCACATAGAGATCGTGTATACGGCCAGACGTCCACTCGCTGCCGCGACCACGTTTGTCCCCCGTCACGGCTGATAATAGAAGTTCCCCAGTAGCCGCCGATGAGGATTGTCTGGCCCTGTTCGTCCGCATAGGTAATGGTCGATGCTTCAAGGTATCTGACGGTTCTCCATGTCAGCCCGTTGTCTTCGCTGATGTAAACACCGGTCAGCCCGGCCGCAATCAGGCGGTTCGGCATATTCGGGTGTCTTGCGAGATCGTAGAGCACAGTATTTTCGATGCCGTGATTGATTTCCCGCCATGTCTTGCCGCCGTTTTCGGATTTCATTACCCCGTAGCTCCTCGAATTGGAGTAGAGAACGTCCGCATTGGACGGATCGGCGGTAATTTTCAAGGTATCATCGAGGGTGGCCACAGGCTCCCAGTCTTGTCCATGAGTGCGGCTCTTCCAGAGCAATTTGATCTCGCTGCTGAGATCGCTGTGGTTCTGATGGATATCTCCCGGCGGAAACAGCGTCTCGTCGGGGGACCGGGAATCCAACGCATACAGAACGCCGTCCGGCCCGTTTGTGAGATAAAAGCCATATGGAAGCGTACCGTAATGCATCGGAAGAACGCATTCGAATTGGCTATTTCGGCGTTGATAAATGCCGTCGTGAAGCGCTGCCCACAAAGAACCATTGTCAAACACCAGGCCGTACGGTTCGAGAACCCCGTCTCCCCAATTTCCTTCGAGGATCGGTTCAAACGTCCTGCCCGAATCGTGGCTCTCGTATATCGCACCGGAAATCCCTTGCGTTCGCGCTTCAAAGGTACTCTGCGCTCCAACAACGACCTGGCTCGGATCATTGGGATTGATCGCAACATGAGAAAAACTGAGCGGTTTGCCCCCTGGTGAAATGACTGTATACCACGGGTCTCCTCCGGTCTCGCTTCGTTCAAACGTGTCCTTTGAAGCAAAGAGAACATTCGAATCCTCAGGGTGTACCGCAAGGACAAAAAACCATCGGCTTGTGCCGCTTACCACACTCCAGGTGTGACCGCTGTCGTCTGAACGGTACCGGCCAAGATACACACGACCGGGTGTTCGTCGGTCGAAGGTTACCGTGGGGCCGAAAACAGTGAGGTAGGCCAGTGCCGGGTCCGGCTCCAGGTTGGGATCGTGGATGAGTGTCCACGTTTCTCCTCCGTCATAGGACTGAAACGGGCTCCAGTAAGAAGCGGCCACGAGATGCTGCGGGTTGTACGGGTCAATCCCGAGATCATCCACTTTGCCACCATAAATGCCAAGATTCTGCCATCCCTGCCCCCGCGCCATTGCGCCACTCAGGAGCAGTGTCGAAATGCACGCAAATACGCGGAATGTCTTCACAAATCCGCAGGCCTTGGAATGGGAAAGCAGGAACATGGAAAACCTCCATCTTTCAGAGCTCTTCTTCAAGAATAAATGGCGAATAATGATATTCCGCAGGCAGGGGGATGTCAACAGGAGAAATCACCCACCCCCCCACGGCAAAATGTCTCTGTTCACCCTTCCTGTACTCCCACCAGCCGCTCTTCCAGCCGCAAGTAATGATCGATCAGCTCATCCGCGATGCGCAAATTGTACTCGTCCCATTGAAATGCAGTTCGCCGCATAGTCGGAAATCGGAAGATCCCCTTCTTGTGAAGGAACCGTTTAAAAAAGGCTATCGAGATATTGATCTCCTGGTTATCGAAGGCCAGGATCGGAAGCAGCTGCCGGAACAGATCCAGCGCTTTCTTGCGTTCGCCACGACGATGTAGTCGGTCGATGGCTACATAAACGCGAACCATGGAACTCTCCGGGATCATCGCATCGACGCCCCGGTCCAGCGCCTCGATCATCTGCGGAACCGCCCATCCGCCCGAAATAAAGAAATCGGGACCGAACGCCTCCCGAACAGCCGTGTATTTCGGCCCTGCCGGAACCGTCTCGATTTTCAGACCAATGAACGTGGGGATTGTCTCGCGCAGAATCTTAACGGTGTCGAGATCCAAACCGGGACCGTTCCATACCAGATCCTGGATCAACAGCGGCATGTCGATCCCCGATGCTACTTCTTCAAAGAATTTCGGAATAGCCGATGGATTTTCGTACAACGGGGCCGGTACAGCAACCAGGTACGCCGCCGCGCCCACGGATTTAGCCATCTCTGCAAAATAGCGACATTCGTTCGGATCGCCGGAGGATGCGCCGACAATAAACGGTACTCGGTTCTGTATCGTGCAAGAGATTGCGGTTACAAGCCGTTCGCGTTCGTCTTTCGTGAGATACTCCACTTCGCTCGCCACAACCGGCGCAAGGAATCCGTCCACCCCGGCTTCCATCGCGTTCTCAATCAATCTTTCAAGGCTCTCAAAGTCAACCTCATTCCGGTCATCGAATGGAGTCTGCAAAACAGAGATGATCCCCTTGCGTAATGGTGTGGATTGAATTTTCTGCATGATTTCTCTCTAGGCGGCGGTCTAGTGTTCCATGTCGGCGCTGATGTTCCCGCAAATTTCGACTACATCGCGAACCCTCCGATCCGATGTTCCGGCGTCGATATCCGCAAACACCAGATCGCAGGGACCATATTCCCGCGCGATTTTCTCCAGATCCTGACGGATTTCGATCAACTCTTTTTCGGCCAGATCCATGGGCGTATACATAATCGCCCGTCGCGCATCGGGAAAGAGCGCCTTGGCGCGGGCCATGTCCGATTCGATTCCCATGTCGATGTAGCCGACATTCGGCACGGAAGCATAATGCTCCATATACGGATTCGCATTCCACGCGCAATTGTGAATCCCCAGTAATCCGAAAGTCTGTTGGAGTTTTCGGTCGAACGGAAGCAGCAAATCCCGGTATTGTTCGGGAGAGACCATATTCACCAGGCAATTGCTGACCGTGAAATGGCGAATGTCTACCCCACTTCTGCGCTGGCGTTCGTATAGGCGTTGTGCGCCGTCAATCATGGTAGTCGTCACACAATCAAACAGGTGCATGGCTCTTTCCGGACTGGCGATCATATCGACGAAAAGTTCTTCGCCGCGCAGTCTTTGCGCGTTATTCAATACGCCCTGCCAGTTGATGTAGCCTTCGACAGTTCCATTGATCTCGGCGATAAGTTCCACTTGTTCCATCAGGCCATGGAAGAAAGGATTGGAATCGAGATCGGGGGGTTCAAGCCGGTCTGCCTGCTCGTCGGAGAGGTACTGATGGGTGCAGGTGGGCCAGTTGTCTACTGCGTAGATAATGTCGATTCCATAGGTCGCCGCAACGGTACACGCGCCGAATATGCCGGTAAGGAGATCTTTCGGATGGTTCGGATCGGATACTCCCGCGATTTCGATATCGCCAAATCGCCGCTGGATCTCGTTCCCCATGGCGATGAGAGAGTCTCGTCGGTAAACAGGGTCGATGTGCCAACGTTCGCTGAAGTCAATGCCGAGCGACTGGTAAAACCAGCGGGGTGTGAAACCCAGTTCCGGTCTCAGGAACGGTTCGTTCCCCGTAGCGGGTCGCCGCGTAGCCGGAGCGCCCAGGGCGATGTAGCTGAGAAGTTGCCGATATTCCTGCGACTCAGGATACATCCTCTTCTTCTGCGGTCTCGTCGGCAATCTCTGCCGGAGCCAGGGCTTCCTCGCTGTATTCGATGTTCGTATGGCGGCTGACCGAGTCGATCCATGCGTTGAAGGCCATCGACTGGGTATTCTTTTCCAGATAGGTCTCCATGCGTGTCAGGTTGTCGTCCAGGACAACCGGCCCGGCCTCACGGCGACCGAGGACCTGAAGAACAAAATACCCGATAACCTTGCCCGGTTCCGGTTCACCCTCCGGCGTGTACTTGGTTTCCCGGACCTCGATTACGCTACTGACCTGTCCCGGTTTGAGTGCAAAAGCCGTCTTGCGGAGTTCCGCGCTCGGACCGACTCCCGGTACATAGGAGCCGGACTGGGTAATGCCGGTCGGGCGCAGGTATTCCGCGTTGACAGGAGCCTCCTTGGTTTCGTCACTCGGTACGAGAACCTGTAAGTCAATGGCTTGTGTTGCGGAAACAGGCTGGCCGGAGGCGATCTTCTCTTTAATGAGATTCAGCGCCGAATCCGCCTCCTTTTTGGCGATATCAACGGCCTGGACAAGTCTGTAATCCTCTTCAACTTGCTCGCGGACTTCCGCCAGATCGGGCAAATAGGATTCTTTGATTTCCAGGAGTGAGATAACAAAACATCGTTCAATCGGTCCCGTCGCCGGCTGATTCATCTGCATCTGCTGGCGGGATTGTTGACGCGAGGCAATCACATCGGACACGATCCCGACTTGTTTCATGCGAAATGCCTGGTCACTCACTTCGGCAACATAGCCGATCGGATCGATGGGATCGCCCGCTTTAAACAGCTCGCTTTCCTTGATTTCGACAGATAGTTTCGTCGCGCATTCCTGGAGAGACTTTTCGGCATTGAAAACCTCATCGGCAAGTTTCGAGGCTTCTTCATGTGCCTGTTCGCCGCTTTCGGCAGCAATAAAATCGTTCCGGACACGAGGCTCCACCTCGCTGAGTTCCGGCAGATGCGCCTCCCGGATTTCGGCAAGACGAAGCAGGTTGGCCCCTTCGTCGCTTCGGACCGGCCCCGCGACATCGCCGACCTTTTCAAGCCCGAAGGCTTCGGAGGCAAAAGAGCCGAAGTTGCCCTTGAAATCCTCCATGGCACTTGTGGAACGACTGAAGAAAACAGTCTGTTTTGGAGTCAGTTGTTTCTCCGTAACGAGTTGATCCCAGGTGATTTCCCCGGCTTTCACCCGGCTGAGATCGGACTGGGCGACACTCAACGCCTGCCGATGAGCCGCGTCACTGCGAGCATCCGCCTTTACCTGTTCCGCAGATTCCTCGAATGTCTTGTCACGCGGCGGTTTATCGCCGAGCAATTCGATCATGTAGTACGTTTCGGAACCGAAGACCGGTTCCGGTCGTTGATGCTCCTTACGGCGGCCCGCCGAATAATACACCATCGTGGTATCGGCAGGATCGATACCGGCAATCTCTTCGTTCGGTCCGAACCAATCGGACGTGTGGATATCGTATTGGCCTGCCAGCTCGTCGAGAGACTTGACACCGTCGGAGAACTCCTGGAAAGCCTCGCGCGCTTTGGTCTGTCGAATCGCCGATTCCGCTTCTTCGCGGACATCGTCCAATGTCTCCGTATGCGCGGCTTGTTTCTCCTCAACTTTGATCAGGTGATAGCCATACTGGGTCTTGACCGGCTCGGAGACTTGGCCGGGTTCCAGAGAAAAAGCGGCATCCGAAAACGGCGTAACCATCCGGTTCCGATCGAAGAAACCCAGATCGCCGCCGTCTTTGGCGCTGCCCGGATCTTCGGAATATTTCTTGGCTGCTTCTGCAAAGTCCAAACCATCCGTGATTTCTTTCCGAATCTCCTGAACCCGCGTGCTCATGGCGGTTTCGACTTCCGGTGTCGCATCGACGGGAGTTTTCAGCAGAATGTGCCGAGCACGGACTTCGTCCTGGTGAGTAAATCGGGCTTTGTTTCTGTCGTACCATTCCTGCAGATCCTCAGCCGTCACTTCCTGGCGATTCACCCACTCCTCCTTGGGAGCGGAAATGTAACGGATCTGCATACTCCGTACGGTTCGATACTTGGACTGATTCTTCGTGAAATACTCCTGGACTTCCTGTTCGGTGGGAGAGACCTGCTCGATGTAGCCCGCCACGGGATACAGAACATATTCCGCTCGACGTGTTTCTTCGGCGGTGTAGTTCTCTTGGTTGCGGGTGAAGAAGGAATTCAGGCGACCTTCGGTCACCTCAACCCGGTCTCGAAAATCCGCAGCCCTGTATTCGGCATACTGGACACGACGCTGCTCGGGAACCCGGTAATCCTCTTTGTGTTCCTCGAAAAAGCGGGTCAGCGCATCCTCTTCGACCTGAACCTGGTCCGTGAACTTTTCCGGTCGGAAAGCCAGCATGTCACCGGTAACTTGCTCCTGGCGATCTTTGAAGTCCTTTTCGGTATCTGCCATGGAACGAAGCATGGTGGAGGCGATGAACGCGGTGATCTTGGTCCGCAGGATTTCTTCGCGGATGGTCTCCTCGAAAAATTCCTGGGTCATCCGAGACTGGGCCAGGAAATAGTAGTATCGGCGGATATCGAATTGCTGGTTCTCGTTCTGGAATGCCGGAATGGCGACAATATACTGTGCCAGTTCGGAATCGGAGACCCCGAATCCGTATTGGGAAGCGGTGTTCAGGAGAATCTGGCGGCGAATCAGGCTATCGAGAGATTCCTGCCGAAGATCGCGCCCCTCCATGAACTCTTCGAATCGGTCCGCATATTGTTGCTGGTACTGCTCTCGGAGACGGTCCTCCATGCGGAGCATCTCCGAGTAGGTGATTTCTTTGCCGTCCACCTTGACCACCCAGCGCTCCTCGGGTGGCCGCTGGATCTGGCCATACCCATACAGGAGAACAAAACTGGGAATGACCAGGTACAGGGTCCAGGTCATGATGGTTTTTTGATGGCTGCGCATCCAGGTCAGCATGGTTTACTCTCCTTGACGGCGCTTGGGTTCCGGTGTGACGAAAGCAGGAGCGACGATCCCAACCAGGGGATCTTTTCCGCCCGTCGCTCGTCATGGGCGACCGTCTTAACCTCTATCGAAACTGTGTTCCATATCGCGAATTTGATCGGCGACCGCTGTGGCAACGGTCTCCATCGACACACGAATCTGCTGCATGGTATCGCGGTTGCGGATCGTCACCGCATGATCCTCCAGGGTATCGAAATCGACCGTAATACAAAGCGGTGTGCCGATCTCGTCCTGCCGCCGGTATCGTTTGCCGATGGAACCGGTTTCATCGTACATGCTGCGGTGATTATAAACGCGCCGAAGATCGGATTCGATCTTGCGAGCGAGTTCCTCCAGGTCCGGTTTCCGGGACAGCGGAAAGACCGCTACGGTAATCGGAGCCACCCTGGGCCGAAAGCGCAGCACATCCCGTTTTTCCATCTCCCCCTTGTCGTTGGGGGCCATATCCTGATCGTAGGCATCGCTCATCAGGGCCAGGAATGTCCGGTCCAGCCCGGCGGATGTTTCCACGCAATAGGGAATGAACCGCTCATTGGTGCGGTCATCCCGGTATTCCAGGCTCTTGCCGGAGAACTGTCCGTGACGGGACAAATCCCAATCGCCGCGATTATGGACGCCCTCAATTTCGCCCCAGCCCATGGGGAATTGATACTCGATATCCAGGGCCGCCTTGGCGTAATGGGCCAGCTTGTCCGGCGGGTGCGGCGCGGTGCGCAGCCTGGCCGGATTAAGCCCCAGGGACTTATGCCAATTCAGACGCACCTCACGCCATTTCTCGTACCATTCCTGCGCCTCGCTTGGATGGCAGAAAAACTCCATCTCCATTTGTTCGAATTCACGCTGACGAAACAGGAACGCCTTAGTCGTGATCTCATTCCGGAAAGCCTTTCCGATCTGGGCAATCCCGAATGGCACGCGCATCCGTGTGGCGGTTGTGATATTACGAAAATTCGTAAAAAGCGGCTGGCAGGTTTCCGGGCGCAAGTAGGAAATACTGTCTTCCTCTTCGGTCGGCCCCCAGTGAATCTTAAACATCAGGTTGAAATTGCGCGCGGGAGTCAGTTCGCCGCCGCATTCGCTGACTTTCTTGCTCGGACTTTTCGGGCAGTATTCCTCGCTGAGATTGTCGGCTCGGAATCGCTGGCCGCAGGTTTTGCAGTCCACCATGGGGTCGTGAAACGACTCCACATGGCCCGACGCTTCCCAGATGCGGGGATTCATGGTCACCGCGCAGTCCATCCCTACCACATCCTCTCGGGAGGTGACCATCTCATCCCACCAGAGACGTTTGATGAGGTTCTTCAGCTCCACGCCCAGCGGACCGTAGTCCCAGGACGCGGCAAAACCTCCGTACAATTCACTGGATGGAAAGACAAACCCACGTCGTTTGCAGAGGGAAACGATATCGTTTAAAGCCCGTTCTACGGATGATCCTGTAGCCATTCCTATTCCTCGTTCCAACCGAGAACCAGGCGCAAGTCGGTCCTCCCTGCTGGAAAAGTAAGCGAAATTACGATAGTATCTTAGAACCTGTTCAGGGGAAAGACCGGTTACCGATTTGACGGGAGCCAATGACGGAAGATCGGAAACGTCTGCGTGAGGAATTGGTCGAGCTGCTCGGCGAGGAGAAGGTCAAACTGTTCGTCGCGCAGGAGATCCTTGCGCAGCGGTTCATTCAGAAGCATCCGATTGAGATCCGCAAGGCCCTGTTCCGGTTCAAGTCGTTGAAAACTCTGGAGGAACAGCGCGCAATGGTGGAGGGATTCGATGAGGCGATGGCGCGCGCGTTTGTCTGCTCCCTGTTGTGCGGATCGGCTTCCGCCGCCTTGTTGGATATTGCGGTAGGCGCTCTGGAGGATCGACAGGCAGGCAAGAGAGTCTTGCCGAATCGTTTGATCAATAAATAGAGGGCATGATGGGTCTTTTCCGCACTAAAAAGCCCGCAACTTCAACTAAACCCTTCACGGCTTCAAATAAAAAGGGGACGCCCAAGGCCCCTGCCGAACCTTTGCCCTCCCCACCTCCCGCGCATCGACACACACTACGCGACAAGAGGATGGAATACCGGATGCGGTGCTGGCTGCTGGTCGAAAAGAACGACTGGGTTCTGGAGACTTCCACGCTTAATATGTCGAAAAGCGGGCTGCTGGTGCGTTCGCTCAAACCCGTTCCGGTCGGACAGTCGATCCTGATCCTTCTGATCGACAAACCCCATGTAACCGCCGCGGAAATCCGGGCCAACAAGTTTGTCATGAGAGGCAAGGTGATCCGCGTGGAAAAGCTGGAGGCGATGTGCCGAATGGGGATTCAGATCACTTTGGGCCGCGTGAATCCTGTCGCACATGAAAAATCCACCGGTGATACGAAATACTGGTGGACTCGGCATTGGCAGGAATAGCCCAAGCCAGGCGTCTCTGCCTGGCTGTCAGCGCGCGACAGGCACGGAGACCTGTCCTACCGTGGTTGTCAGCCGATGGAAATCCGCGCAGGTTGTCCGGGATTTCTCAAAGAAAACCCGGTATTTCTTCAGCCGTTCCCCTACCGCATCGGGCGGCTCTTTCTGGCAGAAGAAATAAATCGCAGAGAACAGGGCCTGCTCCACCCCGACTTTGACCAACGGGTCCCGATAGATCGTATTAAAAGTCTCTTCCATGCGAATCCAGGTCGGATCATCCCTCAACGCGGCCCCTTGGCTCAAATGGGGAGTAAGCTGATCAGTGAGGCTCAGCCCGAATTCCGCAAGTTCACCAGCCCGAAGAAGACTTTGCGCCACGCTGTTTATGGCGTTCTTAAATCTTGTAGAATCAATCTGTTGTGGCTCTCTTACCTTCTCACGCAGACGTTGTCGCACCTCTCGGTTTTTTGAACAATAGGCTTCGATTGAATGACCCAAAGTTAAAACCTCCGTGCCTGGAATCAAGGCTCCTCCTTCTGTCGAGTCAATCACATGCCGACCGCACAGAGCCACCTCCTGCTGAAACTTACGGATATAGAGCGCCATGATTCGCGAGGTGGGAACCTGCCCGCCCAACGCCGCCGGAATCCACACGAGGTTCTCCTCAAGACGGTTATTCGTAGCCGCGTGTCGGTCCATGGTTACAGAAGCTGCGCCCGGCGCGATAGATTCAAATGGCCGCGCCAGGGCGGTTCCTCCCGCATGGCTCGCACCGCCTTTCGGATCGTACGCCAGATCCAGCCCCACAAACACAATCGGATCGCACCCTAGAATCCGGGCAAGAGAAAAGGCTGTGTTCGCAACCGATCCCCCCTTTTCCACGACTCCCCACGGGCCGAATTCCTGCTCGAACCACCGTGTTGTGGCGCAGGTCTCCAGATTCATCACCAGACGACGCCATGGAACAAGGGTCGGGATGGTGTGATACACCTCCGGATCGAATGCAAGAATCGGATCGCCGGTGAACGAGAGATCCTGAAAATGCCGCTCATTCAGCTCGGTTGGGTCTGTCGCAATAACAAAATGAGGATCTATTCCCGCTTTTTTCAGCAGCCGATAGGAGGTATCCACACAAAGAACAACCCCTGAATCCCCAACATGAGCAAGCTGGTGCAGATTCCCGTTCAGGGAAGGTCCCGCAGCCACAACGAAAGCCGGGACATCCGCAAGAAGATTCTCGACTTCAATAACGCCGGTTTGACCAAGAATGTGCGGCAGGTTCCGCCAGAGATTCTCCTGAAGTTGCGGGCCGCTTTGGATCATCAGCTGAAATTCCGCCGCGGTGTGTTCCACCAGGTGGTGAATCTCTTCCGTGACCCGATCATAATAGGCTCCGTTCAAGGAACCGGCTGTGCGAGTCCGATAAAAGTGAAGACGACTGCTCATGATGCCCGGAAGTATCTTGCGGGCCGTTTCCAGGACAGAAGACGGGTTATCTCCGACTGCAAAATGGATGCGTTCGTCCCGAAAGGCCTCTGTCAAATCGACAGATTCCAGCGCCGCTCGGAACAGTCCCAAGTCCCGTTCCACCACGAGCAGGTCATAAAAGCGATCCCGTCGGTTTCGGACCAGTTCCCTCACCACGTATCCCAACCCCATCCCCAATAAAATCAGGACACTACTGCCTTCCTCCAGTATGGAATCCGTCTCGCGCTCCGCCTCGCGGATGGGATCGTATCGGCTGTGAAGAAGCATCGGTCCGCTTGTCGTGGGGATCTCACCGGTCAGTGGTCCGGTCTGGGATGGAAACAGTCGGATGGGATTCTCAGTCCGGGAAATTTCGCCCGCCAGAACGGGGTAACGTGTCCGGACGGCTTCGAGGTTGGAATCAAACATTTTTTCGGATTCCCCGCGCTAGGTTGACGCTTGTCTTTCAACAACACTATACTCTACTTGAAACAGGTTCTGATGAAAGGAGCCGCCAATAATGAAATTTCGCTTGCTGCTTGTGCTTTTCATTCTTGCACTCCCTGTTGCCGCGTGGAGCCAGGATGAGACTTCGGCGACCGAGGCGACCGCCGAACCGGCCGTGGAAGAACCCGCAACGGCCGAACCCGCCGCTGAGGAACCTGCCGCTGAGGAGCCGTCAACTGACGCCGCCACGGAACCTGCAACCGATACCGGACTCGACACGCTGGAGACCGGGGAAGGAACCGCGACAACCGCCGAGGGCGGCAGCGAGGTTTCCAGCTCTCTCCAATTGGCCAACCAGGCCTTTCAGGTGCTCGCCGGAAGGCAATATGACTTGGCCAAGAAATTATACCAGGACGCGGCGGCTGCCGATCCAAGATACGAACCGATGGTTCAGTTTGTGGATAATATCATCACGCGTGGGACGGAGCTGTATACCGAGATGTACGAGCTCCAGATGAAATATGAAAATCCTCTTACACCTGAAGTGACCCTTGATCAGGTCACCCGTGAGGATATGGAGAAATTTCTCGACTTCAACATCCGCACCCAGCTTGCACAGGGAGATATCCTTGGCGATTTCACTCTGGCGGAGTTGGGCCTGGAGAGCGTCCCGGGCGCCGATACGCTTACCCTGGGGGAATACCTGGGCTGGCGGCGACGTAAATCGGTGAATTACCGAATCTATGAAGAAATCATGAAAGGGGTTTATGACCGCCAGAAGCGATATGCGCGACTGGAGTTCCTGGTCCAGCAGAAGCAGGCCAAAGTGCAGCGGCGCGAAGAACTGCGGCAGATCCGCATGGAATCTCGTGGCGGCATGGGGGTTGGTGGTGGCGGATTCGGCGGGGGAATGGGTGGCGGCATGGGCGGAGGCATGGGGATGATGGGGGGCGGTGGCATGGGCGGTATGGGTGGAGGAGGCATGGGCGGATTCGGAGGCGGTATGGGCGGAATGGGAGGCGGCATGGGGGGTGGCGGCATGATGATGGGCGGCGGTATGGGAGGGGGATTCTCCGGGGGATTCTGACGCCACTCGCGTTCAAACAGACCGACAACAAGCCCGAAGATGCACAGCACTTCGGGCTTGTTCATTTTCCCTCATCAGGGATATGCTTTCAGAGTGATCTTAAACTCCTGGCAAAAATGGGCCATGATAGCGAGCGCGAATCCGGCGGGGCCAAGCGGCCCGGAGTCTGCGAAGGGCCGTGACGTGGCGATCTCAGGCTTGCGATGGGCGAGCTTTCTCAGGAAAAAGAAGATCATCTCGATTTCCGCGAAAGGATGGATGCGGGCGATGAAACGAGGATTTACACTCATCGAGCTGCTGATTGTGGTGGCGATCATCGGGATCCTGGCGGCAATCGCGGTCCCGAATTTCATGAATGCGCGCGTTCGTGCACAGGTTGCGCGCGCCGGGGCGGATCTCAAGAACCTCTCGACGGCCATCGGACTCTACAGCGCAGACCATGGCACGTTCCCCCCGCACTACAACTTCATCATGGGAACCGCGAACAACCATTCCATGTATCAGTTGTATCTCTCCACGCCGGTCTCGTATATCACGTCCATACCGGAAGACTATTTCCGCAAGAAGTCTCCCTATGACGACCAGCGATGGTATCCGGACGGGGCGTTGGGAATCTATATTTACATCAATTACCCGATCAGCAAGAGCGGCTATGACCGCAACATGCCGCCGTTCGACTCGTACCTGATGTGGAGTTTCGGGCCGGATCGCGCCTTGAACACCGGTAGCTATTATCCGCTTCCCGCCATTGAAGCCTACGAAAGATATCATCCCGACAAGTGCGGTATCTATGAAATGCGGAAAGGATGCCGATACGATCCCACCAACGGGCTGACGAGTCCGGGCGACATCTATTATTTCGGCGGTGGCGCAGGCAGCGAGAGCGATATCGCGAAGTATGGGGTGTTGTAGAACGTCAGCCGTCCGGAAGATTGTCTGAACCTTGATTCGCTTGATTCAAGGATCTTCTTGATTTCTTCTTCCTCCTGGTCATCCTATAATCCCACGAATCACGGTTCAGACTTCCGGCAATCCGCAAGGGAATTTCACATCAAATTCAGCTGTATCTTCTTCAGGATCTGCTCGGAGGCCGTTTCATCCCCGAAGGTCCCGACACGGATCTTGATCGTGGTTTCGTTGGCGGACTCGCTGGATAGTCTCACCACGATGAACCGCTTACGGCTGTCCAGTGAGGTGATCTTGGCGCTGAGTGCGTCTTTCTCCCGTTTCTTGATCTCGAATTCCATGCTTTCCACGGCTTTCTGCGTGGCATCCCAGACACGGTTGAGCGAGGCCCTTTCGGTGGTCTGCAATTCGCCGTGAAGAAAGGCCCACGTCCCGGCTCCGGCCGCCGCGCTGCCTGCAATCACCGCCGCCGCACATCCGCCGAATACCATCGGCAGAAGAATCACGAGACCAATGATCCGATACTGTTTTCTCAACATGATGATTTCCTCCCAGGATGAGTCTTTGCGCCCCACGCCGGTGTTTCTCCAACAAGTCTCCAATGCAGAACACAACGACCGGAATATCTTAATCCAATCCTGCCTGCCTCGGAAGCTGATATCTGCTTCCTGCCCCCGAATGCTGAGCATCCCCCCATCAGTATAGACCCGGACCCGCAAATTGCGGACAATATCCTTATGTGCGATACACTGACAAGAACACGGGCGATAAATCCGACTCTGCCGGTGGGATGAGCCTGGGAGAACGAAGGATGAAAACAGTATCTGCGATGGGATTGACGGTGTGGATTGCGGTGGCGACTTTTCTCTGTCCGGTTGCCCAGGGGGAAAACGAAGGAGCGATGAGCATGGAACGAAAGGATTATTCGGCAAAACCGTTCAAACGGATGGTGATCCTGGGTGAGAGCACGGTGCAGGGCGGCGGCTGGGTGAGCGACCATTCCGAGCGATACGCCGATATCCTGGTGGAATTGATCAATTCCTACCAGGAAGAGCCGATGGAATATATCAACAAAGGCATCGGCGCAAGCGTGATCTCCCCTAAAAGCCCCGGTTATGAGGCCTCCAGCAAACCGAGCGCCATCGAGCGATACAAAGAGGCCGTGATCGCCCAGACGCCGGATCTTTTTGTGCTGGCTTACGGCCTGAACGACATGCGGGCCGGAATGGACCCCGATGCGTTCAAAGACGAAATGGCAAAGATCATCCGGGATGTCAAAGCCGCCTGTCACCCCGTGATTGTGCTGGTGAATGTGTATCACATGACCGGGTTCACCAGCTATCCCCCGTTCGACAAGGGCAGCCTGAACGATACGAACGTATACAATGGAATCATCCGGGAGCTGGCCGAGGAAAACGATTGCCTGCTCGCAGATGTCTGGGAGGCGGAAGGGCAGGCGGATTGGCTGATCAACCCGGACGGGGTTCATGCGAATGCGTTGGGCAATCGGCTGATTGCGAATCGGATCTTTGAGGTGCTCGCCCAGAATTGCAGCGGTCTTTCGGTGAAGACCCAGAAGCGGGATGCGGATACGAAATGGGCACGCGATACGACACGCATTCGTTATCAGAAGGTCGAACCGGTCGGTGAAAACAAAAAAGACAGGGCTAAATGACCGCGATCCGCGCCCTGGTTTTCGATTTCAACGGGGTCATTCTCCATGACGAGCCGATTCATAACGAGAATCTGCAATCAGTATTTGCAGAGGAAGGGATTTCCCTGTCGTTAGGGGAAATCCGGCATCGCTGTCACGGGCGTGGGGATTATGAGTGTTTCTCCATGCTGTTGCGGGAGAATGGGCGTGAGCCAACACCGGCTTTGCTGGACGCGATGATCGGCCGAAAGAGCAAGTATTACCGGGAACGTATCGACCGGGAAATGCCGCTGGTTCCCGGTGTCAGGGAATTCATCGAGCGTTGTTACGGAAGATTACCGCTGGCGTTGGCCTCCGGCGCGTTACCTTCGGAAATCCGATACGTTTTAAATCAGTCGGGGCTGGATCGGTTTTTTGCCGTGACAGCAAACACCTGCGAAGTGAACCTCCCCAAACCGAATCCGGCGGTGTATCTCCTGACGTTGGAACGACTTCGGGCCGGTTCCGCGCCCGATCTGGCTCCGGGACAATGCCTGGTTTTTGAGGATTCAGCGGTCGGCCTGCAAGCTGCACTGGGTGCCGGAATGGGGTGCGTCGGGGTGGCAACATCCACCGATGGCCGGGAACTGGCCGGTGCAGCGATGGTGATCGCCGATTTCCTCGATCCGAGGCTGACCCAGCTGTGAAATCGGGCTTTTTTCGGATTTCTCTTGCGTTTTGGATGAAGACTGATATCTTATTGTAATTGCAGGAGAAAGGTTAAATAGGCTGAGATTGCTTCTCATGCACAGGAGACCATCTCATGTATCGTCATACGTTTTCTCTCGCCGGTGTTTCGTTGGCCATTCTGTTTCTTCTAAGCGGCTGTGTCACCGATGATCTGGCCCAGCTTCAGAGCGACGTGAACGAGCTGCACTCGCGTATTTACCAGATGCAACGCAGCAACGAACGTCAGACCACGACCACCACCTCCAGCTTGCGTCAGGTGTCCAATGAAATCAGCGATGCCTTCGATGAGATTCGATTCAAGCAGTCCAGCCTGGAGGAGAAAGTCGATCAGCTCTCGAATCGTCTGCTCACACAAGAGCAACAAATGGAAACGATGGAGGCCGCTGTGGCGCAGTTGGAGAACAAGATGGGCCAGGGCGACCAGACGCTTCGAAACGATCTGGACACTCAGCGGCAGCAGCAGGAAAGCACCTCGGCCTCGCAGGTTACTCAGCTGAACCAGCTGCGCAGCGATCTCACGGCGTTTCAGGAACGGCAAAAAGGCGAGACGGCGGCACTCAATGAAACGGTACGGAAAATCAGCAATGACCTCCAGAAAGAGATGAGCGGATTACACACGGAGGTCCAGAATGTTTACCAGGACATTCTGAAAGAGCTGGGATCCACAAAGGAAACCGCTCCAGCCCCGGCCGCAGAGACCACCGCGCCAGGAGGCAGTTACTCAGGGGATGAATACGTCGTTGGAACCGGAGATACTCTGAGCGGCATTGCCCGGAAAGTGGGTGTGACCCCCGAGGCACTCAAAGAAGCGAACGGAATTACCGATCCGAACATGATTCGAGTCGGTCAACATTTGAAGGTACCTAAATAAACCGCCGTGACCCCAACCCCATTTCCCGAACCGACCCTGGCGGCACCGATCATGGAATCTCTGCCCGATGTCGGTGGTAGTTTCCTGACGAACTCCGTCATTTTGAACGACATTTTTGGCAGTAGTTCTTTCGCCCTGATGATCTACATCGGGCTTTTCCTTCTGTCTGTCCTCACGTGGGCAATCGTCTTGAAGAAGATCTGGGATTTTCGGGTGGAGTGGTTCCGTTCTCGTTCGTTCCTGGAGCTGTTCACCCGTGTGGAAGGCGATATTTTGAGCCTGGCCCATGAGGGAATCATCGCCCGCAACAGCCCGTCGCGGATTTTTGTGGCGGCTTACGAGGAGCTTCGTCTCTGGACCCGTCTGGACACGAATTCGAAACGTCTGATTTCCGAGAGGCCCATTGTCGGAGCGTTGGAGCGGACCCTGGACCGAGCAATCGACCGAGAGCGGCATGAATGGGAATGGGGCTGCACCACCCTGGCGACCGCCGCCACCATTTCGCCGCTGTTGGGTTTGTTGGGCACGGTGTGGGGAGTGTTTCATTCATTTCACAGCATGGGGACAGAGGGTAATTTGTCATTACAGACTGTTGCCCCCGGTATTTCGGAAGCCCTGTTGACGACCGTGGTCGGCCTGATGGTGGCCATCCCGGCCTATGTGGCGCATAACACGATCCTGAGCCGTGTCAGGCGAATCGAGCAGGATTTAGAAAGTTTTGCCGGCCAGGTCCTGAACCGTTTCGAGCGTCAGGTGCATGTCCGCCGAAGTTCCGAAGACGACTGATCTCGCACGAGGGAATTGTGGCTCGATTTCGCAGATATACCGCCCGGCGTTCTCCGGTCGCCGATATCAATATCACCAACCTGGTCGATGTGACCATGGTGCTGCTCATTATTTTCATCATGGTCGCGCCGTTTGTCCGAGAGGGGCTGGAGATTGAACTGCCAAAAGTGAAGATGGCTCAAAAATTCGGCAAACAGGCGATCGTGTTGGAAATGGATCAGTACGGAGCGTTGGCTCTGAACGGCGACCCGGTCGATCTCGAATCGCTTCCGCAGAAACTCCGAGAAGAAAAGGAAGCGCACAAGGATTGGCCCGTATACTTTCGAGCCGACGGTCGGAATACCCTTCAGAGCGCGGCGGATGTCAAGAGCGCGATGATGGAAGCGGGGATAGAAAGGTATGGCGAGCTTGTTGAGAAGAAACAGTAATCATGCATCAGTCCTTTGTCATTTCTTTGATCGCCCACCTGGTTCTGTTACTGGCGATTGCTGTCTGGCCGGGACGGAGTATCCCGATTCGCGTCACCTCCACGCTTACCATTCAGCAGGTTGATCTGACTCCCGAAAAACCGGTCGAGCAACCTCCGAAACCCGTACCGCCGCCCCCTCCTCCGCCCCCCCCTAAGGACGACCTGGAGAAGGTGACCATGGCACGGATCAAGGAGCGGCTGAAAGAACTCCTGAATACGCCCAAGCCGAAACCGACGCCAGTCCCGACTCGGCCAAAGCCCAAACAGACCGCAACTCCCGTCGAAAAGAAAATGACCCCGACGGCGGGGCCCACGGTCGATTTCAGGCGATTCGAGGAGGTGGTCCAGGCACAGACACCATTTGCCTTTCCGACCCCCATTCCGGGAACAGAGACCACTGAGGGGAATCCGCCGGTTGTTTTTGAAGAAGGATTCAACTATGGAGGATATGCCGATCGACTCATGCGGCGGCTGGCGAATAATTGGAATCCCCCCGCCTGGCAGCCGAGCCGTGAGAGAGGCATGTCTACACAGGTATGCTTCACGATCCGTTCCGACGGTATGATTGTGCAGATCTATGTGGAACGTTCTTCCGGGTGGCCGGAATTGGATGAGAGCGCAAGACGCGCGGTCCAGAAATCCTCGCCGGTCGAGCCGCTCCCGTCAGGTTACGGCCGGGCGAGTGTGAAGGTCCATGCGCTGTTCCGTCCGAATCCGGAGTAGCTATTCTGCACTGTATTGAGCACAGGTGTCCGCTGGAGGCGATATCATCCAAAACCCCGCTTGGTATTGGGGCAAATTCGGAGGCTTGCGCCAATGAGGGCCTGTCGCATTGTTTTGATTCTTTTCCTGTTGTTCTCCATGTCAGCCGACGCGGATAATGAACTCCGCCTGGAGGTAACCGGATCAACCCCGGCCCCCATTCTGGCCCTGGCTCCGCCTGAACCCGGCGATGTGCCCGATGTTGCCCAGCAGATCGACCAGATTCTCTCTTACGATCTGGATTTCAGCAAACGTGTGAGACTTCACACAGATATCAGCCGTGTTTCGGGCCAAATGAGCCAGGATCGCACTTCCGGGACGGTCAACTACACAGCCTGGAAAAGCATCGGTGCAGAATACACGGTGGACTGTCGCGTCCGCTCCGAGGGAACCGGCCAGGTCATCGTGGACCTGACAATCCACGACATTCGGGACGGGACACGACTTCTCGGCAAACGATTTACACTTCCGCGCAAACAGCTGCGACAGGGAGGTCATCTGATCAGCGATGTGATTGTGCAGGCCTGCACCCTGGAGGATGGAATCGCGCAAACCAGTTTCCTGTTTGTCTACCATAATCCCACCGCGCGAAGCAAAGAGATCTTCCAGGTCGATTATGACGGCTATCCGCAAAGCGTGAAACCTTTAACGAAGTTCGGAACGATTACCCAATTTCCCGCCTGGTCGCCGAACGGAGTCTCGTTTGCGTTCAGTTCATTTCGCAGCGGCTGGCTGGACGCCTATATTCAATCGCTGGACGCGGGAAAACTTTTCTTCCTGGCGAAGGCTCCCGGCAACAACCTGACCCCGTCCTGGTTTCCCAACAACCCGGACTGGCTGGTGATCTCCCTTTCGTACGTCGGGAATGCGGAGATTTTTCTGCTTCGCCGCGACGGAAAACAGCCGAAGCGGATCACCAACCATCCGGCGATCGACAGTTCCCCGGTCGTCTCGCCGAACGGACAGGAGATCGTCTTTACGTCGGATCGGGGCGGGATCGCCACCCTGTACATGATGAGCACCGAGGGAACGAACGTGCGAAGGCTGGTGCCGGACGGCGGTCTTTCCTGCGACACAGCGCAATGGTCGCCGGTCCCGTTAAACGGTCAATACCGGATCGCATTTCGTGGTTACCGTGCGGGGCAGGTGCGCGGCGATATCTACATGATCGGGGCGGACGGTTCCGACATGCGCAATTTGACTAACGGCCAGGGAGACAACTCGAATCCGACTTGGGCGCCGGACGGAAGCTATATCGCCTTTTCGACGAACCGTGGCTCTCCCAGTTCGGAACTGTGGGTTATGGAAGCGAGCGGAACCGCGCCACGGCGGCTGCTCAACCTGAAAGGAAATTGCCTGCAACCCGCCTGGTCGCCCCGACCGAAGAAATGAGACAGAGAGATGAATCTGTATTTTCGGTGCATTGCGGGATCTTTCTCTGTGCTTATAACTGCTTCGGGTTTTTGTGATACCTATTCGACACCGCCTGCAATCTATGCCGTGATTTTTCATGATGTGTCGTTCGAGAACATGGAAGAGACAAACGTCTCTCCCCATTTCTTCCGCGACATTCTTGCCATGCTGGAGATTGGCGGCAAGCGCACGATTCCCGCAAGTGAGGTTGTTAACTATCTGCGCTCGGGAGATATTCCCGGGAATGATATGGTTTTATTAACGTTCGATGACGGCTATAAAAAAATCTGGGAATATGCTCATCCGATCTTGATCGAGTTCGGTTTCTGCGCGACCGCCTTTATCCACACGTGGGGCCCGGATTCCGGAAGTCCAAAACGTTGCAGTTGGGCGGATTTGCAGGAAATGGAGGGCAGCCTTGCATGGGAGATCCATTCGCACAGCGTTACTCATGCCGACCTTGTATCAGTAGATGATTATTCGCTGCATTATGAATTGTCTTATTCATTGTCCAGACTTCAATCGCAGGGCTTTCCAGGTGATCGCTATTTCGCTTATCCGTACGGGACCTATGACGACCGAGTTCGCCTTGCCGTGCAAGATACGGGATACGGGGCCGCGTTTGGTGCCGGTCCGGAAGGACGGATCGCGAGGGGCGCCGATTTGTATGCGATCCCGCGCACCACAATTTCTCAACGGCACGATCAGTCGTTAGTCTGTCGAAAACTGGGTCTTGATCTCGATCTCGTGCGCTCCGAATTGGCAATCTACGATGAATGCGATGGTCTCATGCTGGGAAATTGGTCCGAGACATCTGTTGACCTGGGGCAACAGATTGGCCAATACGGTGTTTCCTTCGTTCAATCCGGCGATTCGACTGCGTCATGGAATCTCGCATTCCCAATAGGAAAGAACGCCAAGTATTCGTTCTGTCTCTGGACCCCGAAATCCCCACCCGAAGCACTAAACGGAAATCTCTATTGGCGTCTCAAGGATTCTTCAGACCTTATGGTCGGCGAAGGTGTATTGGACCAAAGGGTTTCCAACGGGTGGACCGCGTTCCATGACACATGCCTTGATGTGGGAGATTACAGGATTGAGATTCGCCCCGGTAAAAATACAGGAGATTCATTTCCGGTGATCGTCGATGCGCTGAAAATTGAATACGTGGGGGAGGGGCAATCCAATGTGTGGGGAGGATGGGAGGAGTATCGGTAGTGTTTTGCGTATGATTCGGCCGGCCTGGAAAAACCACCGGCAAGATGCCGGTGCCACCCGGAATTTCCCTCACCCCAACCCTCTCCCGGAGGGAGAGGGAGGTCTCCCAAAGAGTGTAAGGGCAATTCATGAATTGCCCCTACGGCCGTCATTCCGGCGAAAGCCGGAATCCAGGAGAAACGAGTCGCCGCACAGATAATCCGCATTGGTGTCCTACCGCACCATGCGGAAACGAGTAGTCATGGCGAGGTAATCGCGTACAAACGGTTCAACGGGTTTATATTTCAGATCCATCCAGGTTCCCTGTTGGATGACTCTTCCATTACGCAGCAGGATAACTCGATCGCAGAGAGATTGCGCCTCTTCGATGTAATGCGATACATAAATCGTTGTCAGGCTCATTTCGTCATGTAACGTGCGAATCAAGTCAATCATCTCTTCGCGTTGATGCGGATCTAGTGCAGAAAGCGGCTCATCCAGCAGAAGAATTCGATTACCGGGAGCCAGCGCGCGGATGAGCGCAAACCGTCCCCGCTCGCCGCCGGAGAGTTGGTGCGGTAAGCGACGCTCTTTCCCCGCGACTTCGAGGCGGTCCATCATTTCATGGATGTAGCGGTTGCGATCCTCGGATGACATCTTCTTGCCACGAAATCCCGAACGGACAAAGGCAAGCGCGTCTCTCTGTGGGTGGAGGGGCATATCCTGGGTCACCAGGCCGGTTCCGCGCCGGGATGGGGCAAAGAAACGCCGAAGCGCATTCATCAGCCTGCCGTCGATTCGCACCTGCCCCGACGTCGGTTTCTCCAGCCCGGCGATCAGGCGAAGGGTCAGGCTTTTTCCCGCGCCTGAAGGTCCCAAGAGCGCTACCCGCTCTCCCGGTTTGACCGAGAAGGTGATGTCATGCAGAGCGGTGCCGGTTTCAAATCGTTTGACTACCCGGATCAGTTCGATTTTCGGAAGTGCGTCGGACATTTCAATCATTCCCTACGATTAACCTAATAGTCTTGACATATATTGTCATTCCGAACGAATGTGAGGAATCTCGGCAAATCCTGAGATCGCCACGTCGTCGCCCTCCGCAGACTCCGGGCGGCTCCTCCTAAGAAAGCTCATCTACAACCGTCACGCCGAGTAGTCCTGTGTTATCCGGTCAACCCCCACCTGACCTCCCCCGATCTTCGGGGGAGGAATCTGTGCGAGCCTTACAGTCCTTCGCCTATCGCCCGAGACACGATGCTTTCTTGGTCCCAATCACCGGCTCCGCCGGAGTCGCGCTCGCGATGACGGGACGGG
>JAKPYU010000071.1 GCA_029568995.1 Candidatus Omnitrophota bacterium
CTGCGGATTTGCTTTTCAAATCCCTTCGGAATCTGCATGGACAGTCCGTTAATCAGACCGGTAAACTGTCTCTCCACATGAATGTCTTGGGAGACTTCTTGAACCTTCTTGATGAAGCCTTCCTGTTGGCGTTGCAGGGCATTCCGATGCTCGGAGATAATCCGCGACGGTTCGCGCTTCGTTCGAATTCCTTTGTAGGCCGAGGCAGCGCCTTCTTCCGTTGCAATCACACTTACCGGAGATCCTTTCAGGAGGACAATGACATCCCGGTTCTCCGGCTCACGCTCGGATACTCGTGCAATGGAGACTCCCGTGTAACAAAAGCAGCTCAAGAGAAGAAAAATCAACAATTTACGCATATTCATCCCATCCGGAAAGTCGAAATGAAAATATCCGCCCTTTCGCAGAATCAATCCGATTGATTCTCCCTTATTGAATGCGGCGATCCCCCTTTGGGTTTACCGAATCTTCCTCGTCTCCTGTAACCGAAATGCTCTTGCGGAGCATATTTGCCTGTCTTATGACCGCACTACAGGCTGGAAGCCTGTGCCACCCCTCCGGATTTCCCTCCCCAAGCCTGGGGAGGGTGTAGGGTTGATTGGCCCCGTCAGCCTTATCCGTCCCATCCCCTTAAAAGAATCTCATTTCACGCTTTCTGTCAAATGAAATTCATCGCAGAGGGTGCGAACCGCCAGCTCGGTATATTCTTCTCCGATCACCACGGAGATTTTGATTTCGGACGTGCTGATCATCAGGATGTTGATTCCGCGTTTCCCCAGGGCTTCGAACATCCGTGCCGCAACACCGGCATGTGTGCGCATTCCAACGCCGATTGCAGAAATTTTCGATATCTTGTCGTCGTAGAGGACATCCTGTGCTCCGACCAGATCTTTGATTTGTGACTCGATTTTCTTGATCCGAACGAGATCCGGCCGTTCCACCGTAAACGACAGGTCCGCTTCTCCTCCCGCGCCGACATTCTGGACAATCATGTCCACCACCACCGAATGGTCGGCGAGGAGTTGAAAGATCTTGGCCGCGGTTCCGGGCCTGTCCGCCACATCCACCAAGGTCACTTTCGCTTCATTTGTCGTTCGCTGGATCGAACTGACCAACACATCTTCCCGAATGCTGTCGGGTTCTGAAGTCACAATCGTTCCTGGCAAGTCCACAGTGATATCCTCCGGTAATTCATCGAAACTTGATAGAACTTTCACTTTCACATTGTATTTCGCCGCAAGTTCCACGGCACGGGTATGAAGCACCTTTGCCCCGGCGGAAGCCATTTCAAGCATCTCCTCGTACGAGATCACGGGCAATTTCTTCGCTTGGGGCACGATTCTCGGGTCGGCTGCATACACTCCGTCCACGTCCGTATAGATATCGCAGCGATCCGCTTTGAGTGCCGCCGAAATCGCCACCGCTGTCAGGTCCGAGGCTCCCCGGCCCATGGTTGTCACATCATCGTTCGGGTCCATCCCTTGAAAGCCCGCCACGACAATAACCTTCCCTTCCGCCAGTTCTTTTTTAACCCGATCCGCCGTGATGCTGGTGATCTTGGCCTTCATGAATGCCCCATCCGTATAGACTCCCACCTGTCTCCCGGTGAGGGAAATGGAATCAAATCCCATAGAATTCAAGGCAATCGCCATGAGGGCGATGGAAACCTGTTCTCCCGTGGAGGCCAGCATATCCATCTCGCGGGGGCAATCCGCTCCCGCACGTGGATTGATCGCCATTCCCAGGTTCAGCAGGCGATCTGTTTCTCCTTTCATGGCGGATACGGCAACCACAACCTGGTTGCCCCGATCCAATTCCCGTTTCACTCGTCTTGCGGACTCGCGAATCCGGTCGGGATCGGCCATGGAGGTGCCTCCGAACTTCTGTACGATCAGGGCCATTGGATAACTCTCACTCCTTTATATCCTGAAATCGGGCTACCCATTTCTCTCCAATAGAAGATCCATCAGCTGGAATCCGGGAACCCGTATGTCTGTATATCTTTGCATGGCCGACTCGCTGAACTCCGATGGAATCCCCTCCACATCCATCCGACTGTCATAGAGGAAATAAGGAACATCCTTGCGGATATGCGTCTTGATCGAGATCGGGGTCGGGTGGTCCGGCAACAACAGCAGTCGGTACGGTTGCAGAGCCGGGTCCAGGTTCAGTCCATCCACCAGGTTTCTAAGAAACCGCCGGTCCATGTCCTCAATGGCGCGGCGTTTCAGCTCGCCGTCGCCCATGTGTCCGGCCTCATCGGGCGCTTCAATGTGGGCGTAGGCAAAATCCAGACGGTGCAGGGCCTCCAGGACGGCATCCGCTTTTCCCTCGTAATTCGTATCCACAAAACCGGTAACCCCTTCCACAACGGGGATCTCCAGTCCAAGTAACAGGCCGATCCCTTTCACCAGGTCCACCGCTGTTACCACTGCACCCGTCAAACCGAATCGGTCTTTCATCGTCGGCAGGGCCGGTTTCTTTCCCTGGCCCCACAGCCAGATCTGCGTTGCGGGCTTTTTCCCGTCGGAGATGCGCTTCAGATTGACCGGATGATTCTCAAATACGGCTCGCGACTTCTCCATCAATTCCAGCAGAGTGGGACCGACAGATCCCTTTGGGAGGTATTCGCCGATTGGCCGATCCGTAATGTCATGCGGGGGAGTACATTTGGCGTCGAGGTACTCCGCAGGGGCGAGCATGGCGTGACGATACGAAACCCCCGGATGGAAGGACACACCGTTTTTCCCCAGGGCATCGTCAACAGATCGAATGAGTTCGGCGGCTTCCGGTGAGGTGATATGCCCCGCCGTAAAATCAGCCATGATTCCGTTTTGAATGGTGACCAGGTTGCAGCGATATGCCACTCCGTCCCCGATTTCCAGCCCCAGGCTGGCCGCCTCCAGGGGAGCGCGACCTGTGTAATAGCGTGACGGTGACAGGCCGAATATCGACAGTGCCGCCACATCGCTGCCCGGATCCAT
>JAKPYU010000096.1 GCA_029568995.1 Candidatus Omnitrophota bacterium
CAGGTAGGAACCGATACTCATCAATTCAATGGAGAGATACAGCATAATGAGGTTGGTAGATGATGCCACCAGGCACATCCCCAGGCAGATCGCCAACAGAATCGCCAGATATTCGCTCTTGCGATAGTAGAAGAGTTCCAAGGAATAGATCGAAAGCAGGGCGACGACGAAGGTACAGAGAATGAAGAAGCCCTTGAAGAAGACTGCGAACGGATCGTGCGCAATCATTCCTTCGAACAGGGAGACAGCCGGTCTACCGTAAAGTCCAAGGTGTGCGACAAAGGCTACAAACAATCCCAAAAGGGCCAGCCAGGCAGGGAAATCCATGCCCTCCCTCTCATGACGCAGCAGATCCGCGCACAGAACCAGCAAGAGGGTGACCGTCAGGGTCAGCTCCGGAATAAAGTACAAAAGGCTGGACAGGTTATCCATCCCGGCGGTTCTCTCTTCTCACAGAATAATTCTCAACAGTTCCCGCATGGCATGATCGAAAATGTTCAGCATGGGCGCGGGATAGATCCCGAGAAACAGAACAATAATCGCCAGCGGAACCAGGGTCACCAGTTCCCGCGCGTTGATTTCCGGCAAAGTCCGGTATTTCTCATTCAATGGCCCCAGAAACATTCGTTGGAAAGTCCAGAGCATGTATCCGGCGGTCAGGACAATCCCGGAAGTGGAGAGTATCGTAACAATCGGCCAGCTTGGGAATGCGCCCAGGAACACGAGCACCTCGCTGATGAATCCGGAGAGACCCGGCAACCCCAGGGCCGCAAAGAACGCCAGCGATGTGATGCCCGCATAAATCGGAGTCTGTACAGCCAGCCCTCCGAAACCGTCAATATCGCGGTGGTGCGCACGGTCATAAATCACGCCGACCAGAAGGAAGAGCATGGCCGTAATGGTTCCGTGATTGAACATCTGGAACACTGCGCCGTTCATTGCGGCAGGTGTAAACGAAGCCATGCCGAGCATCACATAGCCCATGTGCGCAATGGAGGAATACGCCACCAGTTTTTTCAGATCCTTCTGCGCCATGGCGCACAACGAACCGTAGACAATATTGATCAGTGCAATGGCTACCATCACCGGCGCGAACCATTTTGCGCTGTCCGGGAAAATCGGATAGCTGACACGCAGAATGCCGTAGGTCCCCATCTTCAGAAGAATCCCGGCCAGGATGACGCTGATTGCGGTCGGGGCTTCCACATGGGCATCCGGCAACCACGTGTGGAACGGAAACGCGGGGATCTTGATGGCAAACGCGACATACATCGCCACGAAACACAGGTTGCGGAATGTCGCGCCGACTCCCGATTGAAGCAATTGTTCGTTCAGTTGTGTCATATCGAAACTGTGCGGGGTTGTTGCCAGCCACATGGCGATCATTGCCAGGAGTAAAAATACACTGCCGAACAGCGTGTAAAGGAAAAACTTGATCGCTGCGTATTCTTTTCTCGGTCCGCCCCAGATCCCGATCAGGAAGTACATCGGCAGTAACATGAGTTCCCAGAATACATAAAACAGAAACAGATCCAATGCGCAAAACACGCCAAGCATTCCGGTCTCCAGCAGAAGGAACATCGCACAGTAGCCTTTAATGCGATCCTCGATTCCCCAGGAGGCCAGAATACAGATGGGGCAGAGGAGTACAGTCAGAAACACCATGGGTACGGATAGCCCATCCACTCCCATGTAATAATGGATATTGAACGCAGGGATCCAGGAGGCCTTTTCAATAAACTGGTAGCCGACCTGAGGATCGAACTGGATCAACATTCTCACGCCCAGTACGAGAGAAGGGAGGGTAAAGATCAAGCTGATGATCTTGATCCATTCTTTCTGTCGGCTTGGAATGAAAAGAATCGCGACCATGCCCAACAGGGGCAGAAATGTAATCAATGTCAAAAGCGGACCGGAGTCACTCATTCGACCAGGCTCCTACAGGAATTTTGTCACAATATTCTGGAACAATAGAATAAAGGCCACAATGGCGATCACTTTCATCACGTAATTCTGAACCATGCCGGACTGGAAAAATGTGGAGATCGTTCCGACCAGGCGGGTCCCCCAAGCCAGGAAATTGACCGCACCGTCCACGACATGCAGATCGAACACGCCGCTGATATACGACCAGGCCCGGGTGAAATAGGCGGAGAAATTGACCAGGCCGTCGATGACAATCCGGTCGAAAGCAGCAAGAATCCGCATGGTGAGCAGTGTCCCGCCGACGGCGGTCTTTTCGTAGATTTCATCTACGTAGTACTTGTTGTAAACAAGTCGATAAATCGGACCAAGCGTCTTCGCCCACCGCTCTGCGGAGCATTTTTTCCAGTAGTAGAAAGCAGCGGAAATCAGGATGCCCAGCCCGGCCATCAGAATGGAAAGGATCATTGCGATGCTGTGTGCGGCATGTGCGCCGTGTTCGGCATAGGCTCCGCCCACAGTCTCAACAGGGATTCCGGTCGAATAGGGAAGAACGAATCTCTCGAACCAGCCATGCTCTCCGAGCGCAAACCAGCCTGCGACCACGCTCAGCGTGGCCAGCAGAATCAAGGGGATGGTCATTACCCTGGGGGATTCATGCGCATGTTCGTACTGGTGACGATCGGCAGGCTTTCCAAAGAACGTCATGAAAATCAGGCGGAACATGTAGAAGGCCGTGATGCCCGCACTGACTAACAGACCGACAAAAATAATGCGATGGTTGGGGTGTTCCATTCCGAAGCGAAGCGCAGAAGCGAGGATGGCATCCTTACTGTAGAATCCCGAAAATAGGGGGACTCCGGAAATCGCGGCTGCGCCGATCAGCATGGTCCAGAATGTGATGGGCATCTTCTTGTGCAGACCGCCCATTTCACGCATGTCCTGGGTATGCACCGCATGGATTACACTGCCGCTGCACAGGAAAAGCATCGCCTTGAACGCGGCATGGGTCATCAGGTGGCATAGTCCGGCAGCGAATCCGCCGACCCCCAGGGCGGTCATCATGTACCCCAGTTGGCTGATCGTGGAATAGGCCAGGACCCGCTTGATATCGAATTGCGTAATGGCGATTGTCGCGGCGAAGAACGCTGTGATAAGGCCGATGTATGCGATGAACAGCAGGGCATCCGGCGAGAAGAGCGGATACAGTCTGCCGACCAGGTAGACACCGGCGGCGACCATGGTAGCCGCATGAATCAGGGCGCTGACCGGCGTGGGGCCTTCCATGGCATCCGGCAACCAGACATGCAGTGGGAATTGCGCGGATTTCCCGATTGCGCCGCAGAATAACAGAATGCCCGCGATGGTCCAGGTGGTCTCCGACCAGGCTCCGCTCTGCACCGCTTCCTGAATACCGCGAAACACTTCGATGAAGTTGAACGTGTGAGTCTGTTGGTAGATCATCAGCAGGCCGATCAACATGCCCACATCGCCCACACGGGTGGTGATGAACGCTTTCTTACAGGCGTCCGCCGCCGAATGTTTGCGGAAAAAGAACCCGATCAGCAGGTAAGAACTCAGTCCCACCAATTCCCAGCTGATATACAGCAGCAACAGGTTGTCGCACAGAATCAGCAACAGCATAGAGAAACTGAACAGCCCGAGCTGGCTGAAATACCTTCCATAGTAATCCTCCCCGTGCATATAGCCGATGGAATAGACATGTACGCAGAAGCTGACTGTTGTTACAACGACCAGCATGACCACAGTCAGATTGTCGATGTGGAATCCCCAGGCGGCATTACCGGTTCCGATAGAGAACCATTGCATGGTTGCCGTGACCAGGAACTGCGGATCGTGCGTGCCCGCGATCACGTGGAAGAAGACATACCAGGCAAGGCAGAACGGGATACCGATACATGCCGTTGCCAGCAGATCGCCGCCCCTCGGCAGGCGCTTGTTGAGGAAGATCAACACCACCGATGAAATCAGCGGCAGGAAAAGAATCGTCAGACAAATCCCAATCAGAGGTTGCATTGTTTTGAATTATTCTCGCATGGAGTTCATGCGGTCGATGTCGATATTGGCGTATTGCTGGTAAATCGCCAGAATGATGGCGAGGGCCACAGCGGCTTCCGAAGCGGCCAGGATCATGACAAAAATCGCGAAGATATGACCGTCCAGTCCGGTCGCCGTATAGTGATTGAACGCGACCAGGTTGATATTCGCCGCGTTCAGGATCAATTCGATTCCCATTAACAGACGGACTCCGTGCCGCCGTGTGACCAGGATGAACACGCCCAGCGTGAACAGGCAGGTCGATAGAACCAGGTAATGTTCAAGAGTCGGCTGCAAGATCACCGAAAAAACTCACTTTCCTATTCTTGTTCCTTGGCCTCTTGTCGGGCGAGAATCACCGCGCCGACCATCGCCATCAACAGCAAAACGGAAGCCACCTCAAAAGGCAGCAGGTATTTCGTCAGCAGGAGTTCGCCGATTGTCCGTGTTGTTGGTTCGGCTGCGCGTTCCATGGCATTCGTGGGCCAGGGGGTATACAGCACGACATGCAGCAACACCACGAACGCCATCCCGACTCCGATTACGGCGGATGGAATCTGAATGGCCCCTCGCCCCGGCTGTTTCATCAGCCCGCCGCCCTGCGTGAACATCACGCCGAACAGAAGCAGAACGAGTATCCCGCCGACATAGATCACCAGCTGCGCGATTCCCAGGAAGTCTGCCGCCAGATACAAGTACAGCCCCACCATACCCAGAAAGGTGAACAGGAGCGCGAAACCGGCATAGACCAGTGTCCTCGCGAACGCGGTAATCAGCGCCGATCCGACAATGACAGCCGCAAGCGCCCAAAACACGAGACTAGGGAGCCACTCGTCCACTCAGCGGAACTCCTAAAGGTTTTGTTGTTCGTTTTCGATCTCCCGGCTTCGGGGGAATCGGATTCGAACAGAAATCTCGAATCATTTGAGTCCGATCTCGAAAGACGGTTTCGTAATCCTCGGACATGAAAATGCTCTCGGTCGGACAGACCTCGGTGCATAGAGCACACCAGAGACATTTGGTGTAGTCGATGGTGAACCGCATCGGTTGTCGGTCTTTTCCTTTTCCTTCGCCTTCAGATTCGATACAGCCGACCGGGCAGACATTGACACAGGCGTTGCAGGCGATGCACCGGCTTGCATCATTCACGACCATGCCGCGCAACCGCTCCGGCATGACTCGGCGTTCATCGGGATACTGAAGGGTACAGCCGGGGCTGAAGAGTTCCCGCAGGGTAACCTTCATCCCTTTCAGGCTTGTCGTAAATCCTTCAAATACTTCCTGAACGATGTTCACCATAGTCGAGAATCCATATTTGCAGTTCCCGGATCAGGGAACTATTTCACTTGTCCGAAAATATACATCCACAACCCGCTGCCGACGATATTCAGCAGTCCGAGCGGAATGAGGAATTTCCAACATAACGCCATCAATTGATCGACGCGGAATCGGGGCAATGTCCAGCGTAACCACATGGTCAGGAAAATAAACGCGGAGCATTTCAGCACGAACACGACAGGATCGGGAACGAACTGGACGCTTCTGGGCAGCACACAATTCCAACCACCGCAGAACAGAAGCGTGCTCAATGCGGCGACTACAAACATATCCGCATATTCCGCCATGAAAAAGAACGAGAACCGTATTCCGGTGTATTCGGTATGAAAACCGGCGACCAGTTCCGATTCGGTTTCCGGCAGGTCGAACGGTGTCCGGTTTGTCTCTGCAAGAGAGGAAATGTAATAGCAGATAAACGAAAGAAACAGGAACGGATTTCGGAACGCATACCAGCCGAAAATCCCGCCCCAGCCGAACAGGCCGGTCTCCTGGGATTGGACAATTTCGCCAAGGTTCAATGTTCCGGCATACATGATTACCGGCATCAGATGTAGCGCGGACGGGATTTCATAGCTGAGAAACTGAGCTGCAGTTCTCATGCCGCCGTAGAGGGACCATTTATTATGAGAAGCCCATCCGGCCATGATAATCCCAATAGCGACAATGGCCGATACCGCGAGAATATAGAACACGCCGATATTGATATCGCTGACCACCAGTTTCGGGCCGAACGGGATCGCGGCATACGCGAGCAATGCGCCCCCGAATACCAGGACAGGGGCTTGAATGAACAGCCATTTATCGGCCATGGCCGGGATAATGTCTTCTTTCAGGAACAATTTGAGTCCGTCCGCTGCGGTCTGAAGCCAGCCATGGAACCCGCCGACATACATCGGTCCGAGACGGGCCTGCATGTGTGCGGAGACTTTTCGCTCCGCCCAAACTGCCACTAACGCCACGACTGCCACCCAGGCCAGCATGATTCCCGCGCCGATCAGGGCGATCAGCAGAACGACCACGGAAACGGGCCAGGCGGACAGGATCTGCTCGTGCAAATAGGGAACAAAGTGCATCAGCGGTCCACCTCCCCCATCACGAGATCGAAACTCCCCAGGACTGCAACGAGATCGGAGACCAGCATATTCCGCGTCAATTCCTGAACGGCGCTGAGGTTACAGAAAGAAGGTGCCCGGACCTTCACCCGAACAGGTTTCTTGCTCCCGTCGCTGACAACGTAGAAAGCCAGTTCGCCACGGGGATTCTCGGCTCGGAAATAGCATTCCCCGATGGGAGGCTTGAATTTGCGGGGCATTTTTGCCCGAAACGGCCCTTCGGGGATGCCCTCCAGGGCCTGCTCACACATCTTCACACATTCATACATCTCGCGGACCCGAACCATGTATCGGTCCCACGTATCGCCCACCGTCCCTTTCTCACCTCTGCCAATGCAGACATTCCAATCGAACCTGTCGTAGATGGAGTAGGGTTCATCGCGGCGGAGATCCCAATCCACTCCCGACGCGCGGAGAGTCGGGCCGGTGCAGCCGTACGCAACGGCTCTCTCAGCGGAAAGAGGGCCGACATTTGCGGTTCGGCGGATGAAAATTCGGTTGTAGGAAAGCAATTCGTTGATTGCGTCGAGTTTCGGAACGTACTGCCGGAGAAAAGCCCTGCATTTTGCGGCGAAGGTCGGTGTGATATCGTCCGTCACACCGCCGATTCGAATATACCCATAGCACAACCGCCCCCCGGAGATTTCCTCCAGAATATCGAGGATTTCCTCACGTTCGCGGAAAGTCAGCAAGAACGGAGTAAATGCTCCCAAGTCAATCCCATAAGTTCCCACCATGACCAGGTGACTCGCGATCCGATTCAGTTCTGCCACGATCACACGGATGTACTCCGCGCGTTGGGGAACCTCAATCCCGGCCAGTTTCTCCACGGTCATGGCCCAAGCCCAGTTGTTGTTCATGGAGGACAGGTAGTCCAAGCGATCGGTGTATGGGGTATATGCGTCGTACGTGACGTTTTCGCCGATTTTCTCGGCGGCTCGGTGCAGATAACCGACGGAGGGGACCGCTTCCTGGACCTCCTCGCCATCCGTACGAAGAAGGAGCCGGAGTACCCCATGGGTGCTGGGGTGTTGCGGCCCCATGTTAACCAATAGTTCATCACTCCCGGAAGCCAGAGTCCGCCGTTCCTCAACGCGAAATCCCAACGATTTTAAGTCCGCATCCATGGCTTCTTCATCAACCCCTGTCACAAACCCAACCCACGGAGTTTCTCATGGGTCGGCATTTCATAATCTTTTCGCAATGGATGTCCGATCCATTCGTCCGGAAGCAGGATCCGTCTCAGATCCGGGTGGCCTTCAAAGACGATTCCGAGCAAGTCGAATGTCTCTCGTTCCAGCCAGTCTGCCGACGGCCAGATGTCGGCTAGAGTGGGGACTATCGGCGAATCTTTTGAGACCTCGATCTTGAGAACGACAAAATGTCGTTTCGGCATGGAAAACAAGTGATACACGACGGCGAGCGTCTCGGCCTGATCCAGGCCGGTGATGCAATGAAGCAGGTTGCATTGCCAATCGGGATCATCCCGCAGGAACTTGCAGATCTCCGGCAGAGCGTCCGACTGGACCAGGATGTATCGATCGGGCTGGGTATCGGATAGGGAACGGACTGTGTCCCCGAAACGGGATCTCAAGACCGGGAACGCATCTTCGGTCCTGAATTTCATTGAGTTATTGATTAGCGGCGGATTGGGTTCACCCGCCTTTACCTCGTCGTTCATGTCGATATTTTCTTTCTCAGGATGCGATCCTGTCGGACTTTTTCCTGGAGTTCCAACAAGCCTGCAAGCAGCGTTTCGGGGTGCGGGGGGCAGCCGGGAATATAGATATCCACCGGAATATAGAGGTCCACGCCCTTTACCACGCTGTATCCGTGTTTGTAGTACGGCCCACCGCCGATGGCACAGGACCCCATGGCCATCACCCAACGCGGTTCCGGCATGAGATCATAGAGCTGCTTGAGGCGGGAGGCCATTTTGTAGGTAACCGTGCCGGCCACAATCATCAGGTCCGCCTGGCGGGGGGAAGGGCGGAATACGCCCGCCCCGAATCGCTCCAAATCGTACCGTGAAGCGCCGGTGCACATCATTTCGATTGCGCAGCAGGCCAAGCCGAAACTCATCGGCCACAGCGAGGACTGCCGCGCCCAGTTGAACACCGAATCCACACTGGTGACAATCACATTATCGTTGAATTTGTTTTCCAACAGGCCCATGATTTGTGTCCTCAGGCGCGGGGTGTCCGCCGGGCCAAAACCCATTCCAGATGACCTTTTTTCCAGACATAGGCCAGTCCGACCGTCAAAATCAACAGGAAAATGAACATTTCCACAAAAGCGAACAATCCCAAGTCCTTATATACAACCGCCCAGGGGAACAAGAACAGCACTTCGACATCGAAAATAATGAAGATAATGGCGACAATGTAGAATCGGATGTTGAAGCGAACCCACGGTCCTCCGACCGGTTGTTCGCCGCATTCGTACGTGTTGAGTTTCTGGGGGTAGGGGTGCTGTGGGCGGAAAAGGCGATTCAGGATCAGGTTTCCGGCCACGAAGGCAATAGCTACCAAAAGAAACACCAAAATTGCGGCATACTGCGCCGACATCTCTCTCATTCCCTTGTTGCCTTCGGGATTAACGCAACCACTCCCGAAGACAGATTACGGTAGACCCTTCATTCAAGCAAGACAAGGTGGGGGGTAAGGATTAGCAACCGTGTTTCTTTTAAGTTGATTTGTCTAGATTTATGTCCGCCAGTTTCTCTCCAATCTCTCCCACATTCTCAAAAACGAAATCCACTTGGGTCGTCGAGTTGTCATAATCCTGGCGGGTGGTTTCACCGGAGAGAACGAGAATGGAGACGAGGCCGTAATCGCGGGCCATTTTCATATCGGTATACAGCCGGTCGCCGACCATGGCGGTTTGTTCTGCCATCGTTCCCAGACGTTCGAGAGCCGCCTCGATCATGGGGCGATACGGCTTGCCGAGAACAACAGGCCTTCGCCCCGTGGCGGCCTCCAACAGCGCAATCATGGAACCGGTATCCGGTATCGGCCCGCGCTCGCTCGGACAGACCAGGTCGGCATGGGTGGCGTAATAGGGCAACCCGGCACGGAGAAGATGCGCTGCCCGCTCCAGCTTGGTGTATGTCAGGGTCAAATCGAACCCGATCAGAACCGCTTCGGGCGAGGCGGAATCCAGGTCAAATCCGGCTTCCCGTAATTCCGTCTCCAGACTGGGAGTGCCAAGCACGAAGAGAGACCGGATATCGGTCTCTTTCCGCAGGTATCGGATTGCAGACCAGCCGGAGCTGAGAATGTTCGCCGTTCCGGCCTGAATGCCGCGAGACACAAGAGACTTCGCGTAATCCGATGTGCTTTTTGAAGAGTTATTCGTCAGAAACAGGTGGCGCTTGCCCTGGTTCCGCAGTACCTTGAGAAATCCTGGAGTCCAAGGAAACGTCTTTGTCCCCAGATACAACGTGCCGTCCAGGTCGAGCAGAAAACCCTGAATATCCGCCAAGGAAGTCATGGGATTGTCTAAATAGCCGCCAGATTTTCTTTAAGATAGTCGATTCCTGGAATGGGCGTTGGGTTAATCCCCATGAGGACCGCCAGGTAGACACTGACAAAATCACCCAGGCTGATGAGCGACATCATCCGCGCCAGAAGTCCCTCACCGCGTGAATGCACTTCACGAATGGGAACGCCGTACGTTCCGATTATCTTTTTCATCAACTCGAGACGATGAGCGATGCGGAGATGATCCTCTTTGTCCCGGAGATACAGCACATACAGCAAGGGCAACAGCGCTTCCTGCGGCTTGACCGGCTTCCCATCGGGATAAATCGGAGCGCGGGAGAAAATCTTCTCGCCGATGGATTCCCTGGTTACGGGCCAGCCCAGGATTTCATTGTGGTTCATTTCCGGCAGGATATTGATATGCGCCAGCATCTTGGCGTTCTCATTGATCTGGTTTTGCCAGCGGAGGGCAACCGGGCCGAGGTGATCCACGGCGGTATAGATGACAGGGAATTTCCCGGCCAGGTCCATGGCGATCTGTTTCGCGAGGTTGCCGCTTGCCGGGGACTGCGGGCCGTATTCGGCGACACACTTGTCCAGGCCCTCGATGGTCTGAGCAATAGCGACATCCTGCGGTGGCGCGAATCCCCAGCGGTCGAAAAACACAATCAGCGGTGTCAGCGAGAATCCGAGTGCTGCTCGTGGCGAGTATCCCTCCGGAAGATCGAAATGCCCGTGACCGTTCTCAAGGGCCATCTCACGAATGACGTCCTTCGGTGTGCCATTGGACAGGGTGAAAATCTGGCAGTTCCGGGCGAGCGCCTCCCGGTAAGCATAAGCGGTCTCCTCCGTCGTGCCGGAATAGGAGGAGATGATGGTCAGGGTTCGCGGCGAAGCGCAAGCAGGCAAACGGTAATTCCGGGAAACCTCGAAGGGGACACGCAGGTGATTGGACAAATAGCTGCCCAGAAGATCCCCCACGATGGCAGAACCGCCCATGCCACACAAAACGATGTGGTCTACACCACGCAATGTTGGCAGCGGGGCCGATTTCGCTCGCCGATAGGTCACACGCCAATGGTCTGCGAATTCCGCAGTCCATTTCAACATCCCTGCCGGGTCGATCTGTTGAATCCGTTCCGGATTGTCCAAAATTATGCTTGACACAATATGCTCCTTCAGATCACAAGCACTGTTTTTCTTCTAAAAAAGATCCCGTGCGCCTGTCCTAAGAAAGCTCGGTCGCAGATGCCACACCGAGGAGTCTTGTGTTATCCGGTCAACCCCCACCTAACCTCCCCCGATCTTCGGGGGAGGGACCTCTCGCCCACTTTTTTTATCCAATCACCGGCCCCGCCGGAGCGATGCTCACGACTGGCCTGTTGAGACAAGGTCTCATTATAGGTCGAGTAAAGCACAATAGGAGAGAAGGTGACATGATCCATCATCCCGGCCCCGAATGTCGGACGGAGCAGATCTCGTCTATTCCGGCCAATTCCTGTCTATAATGCGGATTACCTTTGTGTTCTATTTCTATTATCGGGCTGTTGCTTATGAAAAGGTTCTTGCTGTCTCTCTGTCTGGTGCCGCTTGGTTATGCCGGAGTGTGGTTGCTTCTTTCTCATCATTTTGTCTGGGGGCTTTTGGTGTTCCTGGTATGCGGCATTGCCGGGCATTTCCTGACCCGTGAGATTTTCTCTTATTGTTCCGAAGAGGCGGAATCGACACCGTTGACTTGGCCCCGCTGGGCGCATTGGGCGGTCTGGGGCCTGGTTGCGGCAACCGGTCTGATATTGCCCATTCTTCGATTGTGGAAAGCGCAGCCGTCTTGGATTCATTTGGACGCCGCGCTGTTCTTGCTGCTGAGCCTGATTCCGGCCCTTCGGATTGTGCTGCGTCCGGGTGTCAAGGAGCGATGGGCGCAACGATGGCCGATGATTCTTGTGCTGTTGTCGGCGGCTGTTCTGGGAGGATATGCCCTGGAGCGGATTCCGATGACGGTCCATGGGGATGAGGGCGAGATGGGGTGCTGGGCGCGGGAGATTCTGCGCGGGGAAGGTGTGGATCTATTCGCTCCCGGCCGATGGTATGCCATTCCGAACCTGTTTTTCGGGCTGGGCGCATTCGGCATGTTTCTCTTTGGAGACAACTTATTCGGGCTGCGGATGCATGTTCTCTGCCTTGGGCTGTGCGCGCTGTTTTTTGCCTACCTGGCAGCGGAACGCTTGTGGGGCCGTCGGGCGGCGTGTATCGCATCGGTGATTCTCGCCGCGAATCCCTATTTCATTCATCTCATGCGTTGCGGGGTGGGATACACCCAGGCGACTTTCTTCGGATCGGTCGTATTCTATTGTTTTGTCAGGGCTTACGATGACCGAAAGCGTTTTGGGGCGTACCCGTGGATACATCTGGGCGGCGTGTTTCTGGGGCTGAGCCTGTTGTCGTACCAGGCGAATCATATTCTTCCGCCGTTGTGGGGACTGTCGTTTCTTTTTGCATGGGTTGTGCGCCGGATCGACTGGCGGCTGTTCCTGAAAGGAATCCTCGGAGCGTATACGGCGATGCTCCTGGTGATTTCCCCACTTCTGCTCCTTGGCGGAATCGCCCATCTCCCGTTTCGGGACCGTTCTCAGCAGGTGGTCATCTTTTCGGATGGAGCCATGCGGCACCTGGAGTCGGTGTATCACACCAACGGCGACCGGAGAATAATCCTGCACGAGCAGATCAAACGCGGATTGCTGGCTCCAGTGGTGTATCCCGATAAGAGTCTGCAATACGGAGGCCCGAAGCCGATACTCGATCCGGTTGCGGGAGGGCTGCTCATGCTGGGGGTCGTAATTGTGTGCTGTTCGATCCTCCATGCGCGAGAGGTGTTTCCCCTCCTCTGGGTTTTATCGCTTCTTACAGTGGGTGCGGCTCTGACTATCGATGCCCCGTTTTATCCCAGAATTGCGGGTGTTGTTCCGGTGCTTGCTCTGCTGGCAGGCCGGACATTGGACCGGCTTACACGGCTTCCTGGGGAAATTCGAAGCCGATTGGTTCGCGGCGTTCAAATCGGGGCGGTCGCTGTTGTTCTTGGCGTGATTGTTTTTCACAATATCCGCACGTATTTCTGGGAATATCGGCCCGACCGGTCCATGCATTATTGTGTTACTGCGATGGCGCGCTGTATCTCCGAGCAGAGTCCGGAGACATTCACGTATTTCATGGTTCCGCCGCAGTTCTATTTCAACATGGGCACCATCCGTCTGATCGCGGGTGACCATCCGGGGATGGATGTGGAGAACCCGTCGGCAATCATTTCGGGTTTGCCTTCAAATCCCGGACGACCGCTCTTGTTTATTGTTGGCGTGCAGCATCCGGATGCGGTCGCGATGATCCGGGAACGATATCCGAACGCCCAGGTTACGGAACATCGAAATCGCGACGGGACGCACCTGTTTACGTCGGTGCTTGTGTCCTCTGCAACTCCGTCCGAGACATAGGTTTTTCGATGAAAAGAATTATACTGGAACATCTTTGCCGCAGGGGTGGCGCATGAAACGTCTGCTGTTTGTCATGGACACGTCGGAGATCGCGGAACCGTCGCTGGCCCTGTCGCTTGACCTGGCGCGGGGACTGCGGGCGTCTCTCTCGATTCTGCGTGTGACCGACCCCGTGCTGAAGCAGCTGGATGGGTATATTCCGCACGATCATAAAGCCGAGGTGGCGGCGATTGCGGCGGGAAAGATGGACCGGCAGCTGACGGAAGCCATGCGGGCTGCATTGCAGGTGAAAGTGACTTGCCGACCGCTGGTGAGCAGCGGGGATGTCTGCGCAGCGATCATGGCGGAGGCGGATGAGGCCGATATGGTGATCATCGGACGAAGAGGTCCGGGGGCCACTCTTGCCTATGGAATGAGCGATGCCATTGCGGAATCCTTTCTGCGGCAGGTACCGGTTCCCGTTGTGATGGCCGGGAGAGAAATGCGGCGTATTCGAAATATCCTGATCGCGTTCGATGGGCAGCACGGCTCCCTGAAAGCCATGGCGGTCATTCTGGACCTGTTGGTGTTCTGGCGGGGGGACCCATTGATACCGAGAGTGCTATGCGTGGGAAATGAGACGGAGACGGAGGAAATCGCCGAACAGGCGCAGAAACTGGCAGATGCCCGGAGCGTGAAAATCGGCCTGATTCGCGATCCTGGAAAGGTGGAAGAGGCGATTGTTCGTATTGTGGAAGAGAAGGAAATCGACCTGTTGGCGATGGGGGTATACAGCAAAACACCGCTACATCAGCGTCTTTTCGGCAGTGTCACGCAGCATGTGCTCTCAACGGTGGAATGCTCGATGCTGGCGTGTCACTAGACTTATTCCCTCGACCTCATCCTCCGCTTGAGAGATAATCCCGGGTCCTTGAGACAGATTCGCGAGCTATTTCAGGAAGCACGACGATGGTTGAATATCGAAACGTTGTCGACATGAAGCGACCGGTTGTGAGAAGTGTAATCATTGCGGATGACGACCGACTTACGCGCTCCATTTTGCGTAGCGTACTGACCAGGGCCGGATACTCCATCCTGGGCGAGGCCGAGACCGGTCTGAAAACGGCTGTGCTCTATGAAGAGCATCGCCCGGACATTCTGCTGCTGGATATCGACATGCCCGGCGGGAGCGGGATTACGATTCTTCGCCTGATTCGTGAAATGGATCGTAATGCACGGGTGATTATGCTGACCGGCGACACGACGCCCAAAACCGTATCCGTGGCTTTGAGACTGGGTGCAAAGGATTATGTCTCCAAGTCAAGCGGCGAGGAAAGACTGTTGACGGCAATCAGGAAAACTCTCGGACAGGAAGATTCCTCCTGAACGGGGGACAGTTCATCCTGGGTTTTTCTTGTCTTTTCCGAATCAAAAAGGAACATCGTTCATTCCACCGGGCGTGCCGAGAATGACGGAACTCTCGTCGAATTCGCCCCTTTCGACAGGGGCGGGGGGTACTCCCTCATCACCCTCACGAGCCAGATTCTCGAACCGGGTGTACTCCCGGATGAAATAGATACCGAATTCACCGATGGGACCGTTGCGGTGTTTGCCGATGATGACACTGTGCTTGTATTGAGTCTGTTGCGAATTCTCATCCGGCATATCGCCGTTGCCATGACCTTTCAGCGCCTCCCGATGCAGGAACATCACCAGGTCGGCGTCCTGTTCAATGGCACCGGACTCCCGTAGATCCGACAGCCGTGGTTTGTCGTTTCGTTGCTCGACCGCTCTCGATAGCTGGGAGCAGGCGATTACCGGGATTCCCAGCTCACGCCCCAATGCTTTCAAGGACCGCGAAATATCGGCGACCTCCTGCTGCCGACTTTCTTTGATCCGGTGGCTTACCATCAACTGGATGTAGTCCACGATTACCAGCGCCAGGTCGGGATATTCGGCCTGCAGGCGGCGGGCGCGAGAGAATACATCGGTGGGTGTCAGGTTCGGCGTATCGTCGATAAACATGGGAAGGTCGTGCAGTTCGTCGGCCATCGCGAGCAGTTTTGCGGCATCGCTTCGACCGATCCGTCCTGCGCGCAACTTCTGCAAGTCGATCCGTGCCTGGGAACACAGGACGCGCTCGGCCAACTGCTCGCAACTCATTTCGAGAGAAAACACCCCCACCGGCAGTCCGGAGCGGGCCACATTCTCCGCGATATTCAGGACCAGCGAAGTTTTCCCGACCGACGGACGTGCCGCCAGCACAATCAGATCGGATTTCTGCAATCCCCCCGTGAACGCATCCAGATCCCGGAATCCCGTCGCCAGGCCGGTCAGTCCGCCTTTCCGCTCGAAGGCCAGGTCCACCTTGCGGACCGTCTCTGCCAACAGGTCCTGCAATCGAACAAACGAACGCCGCGCGCGGGTGCGCGATAGGTTGAACAGACTTTCCTCGGCCCACGCCAGGAGAGAACCGACCTGTTCCGGACCTTTCTGGGCTTTCTCGGAGATCTCCGCGCACGCGAGAATCAATCTCCGACGAAACGAGTGCTCCCGCACGATCTCTGCATGATGCCGGACATTTGCCGAAATTCCCACGGAATCGACCAACTCCGCCAGATATGCCGGTCCGCCACATTCTTTCAAGTCGCCGGAGCGGCTCAACAATTCCGCAAGACCGGTCAAATCGACCGGATGCCCCTCCGCGGTCAGGTCGATGAGCGCGTGGAAAATTTTCCGGTGTCCCGGCAGGTTAAAATCATCCGCCGTGATGATCTCCTGGGCGGCGTAAATGGCCGCCTTATCGCGGATCATTGCTCCAAGCACAGCCTTCTCGGCGGAATCGTTGAACGGAAGGGTATTCGAATCGGACATAAGGATCGCCTCTCCTGGAACATCTTGCCGCAAGAAGACGAATCTCTCTAGGCGGGTCTGCGTCAAGTGGATTGACGGCGGGAAATTCAAGGATATAATACTGAACAAATGAGCAGTTTTCATCGTCATATTGCCTATATTCGCATCGTGGACGAGGTCGGAGAGAATCGGCAGGCGAGTCTGCCGGTAGACAGACAGATTCGCGCAAGAACTCTCTCCCCCAAGATTGGAGGAGACACAGAGGGGGTTGAATTTACAGGACTTATCAAGCCAATCCTGAGCGACAGGGTGCGGGGATCGCTGTGGGGTCTTTCGCAGGCGCTCTTGGCAAGATACCGCGCAATCACGCCCCTGGTGGAGCAACGGGGAACCGGTGGGGCGTATCTGGATCTCTCGGGAATGGAATCTGTTTATCGGGAACCGGCGAGACAACGGCTGCGGAGAATCGTGGAGAGCGCATTTCAGGAAATGAATGTCGCGCTCAGCGCCGGTCTCGCCCGAAATAAGATCCTGGCGTATCTCGCTGCATGTCACTCAATGGCGGGCCAGGTTTTCGAGCTGGATATAGAGCGCGAGTCGGTGTTCCTGGAGAGCCTTCCGTTGCAAAGTCTGCCGGGAATGGAGAGTCGAATCGTCCGGTTGCTGAGCGATTACGGTGTGCAGACAGTGGGGGAGTTTGCGGGATTGCCGGAGAAGATGGCGGTCGGACTGGTTGGACTGCGTGCGCGGCAATTCCTGGCGTGGGCGCGCGGTGAGGATGATCGACCTGTCCAACCGGGGCGTTCGGATGCTGGGGAGCACCGCGCCTCCGTCACATTTCCGACCGATACGTTGGACTACGGGGCCATTGTCGATGCCGCCTATCGCCTGGTTGACCACGGCCTGTTCGATTTGCGGCAGGAGTCCAGGAGAGTGAGGCTGGTGCGGATATGCGTGATCCACCGGGATCGGCGGAAAAGCAGCGCCTCGCACCGGCTGAAATGTGCGACAGGACTGTACCCGGAACTGCACCGGATTGTGGAACGACTGCTTGAACGGGTGTTGGCCCGGCGCGTGCGGATTCGCGTTCTTGAGATCACCCTGGCCGATTTGGAACAGGAAGATCCGCAAATCCTGCTGTTCCCCAAAGGGGAAGATCGACTGGCGCGACTGTGTCGGGTACTGGATGGAATTTGGTTCAAATACGGGAGAATCCTGGAATTTGCGGATACACCCGCGTTGCGGAAAGTGCAACGATCCGAACCAGGTGGGTTTCGATGATCGTGCAAAAGAAAAGCCACGCACAGTGGCTTCATTATGGATGGGATGTGCATTTCTGTCAGGAGGTTTCCGAGGCCTTATCGTGCAGACAGGTTTTGCGTTCCATCCTGATCCGGGGATGAAAGCCTCCGTGATCGTCATATATTATCGGCGGATTAATGGGAATCTTGAGGATTTTTTCTGCATTGCGACATCAAGAAATTTTCATCTTTATGACCTTAAGATTCGTGTCGGACCGCCGATACCTATAGCGTCAGCAATACATAGACAAAGAGAGTTTCTTCCACAAGCTCTACGTAGGGTTGAACTTCCTGACTTCCTGTCAAAGGGTTTCCGAGGCCTTATCGCGCAGACAGGTTTGGTAGTTCAATCCTTTTTTTTATTTAACTCCCGTCACACAATTTGCGAAGAAGAATTCACGGAGCCGGGATCGGACCGTAGGGGCGTGTGATATTCCCCGGACCGAACCGAGTGACATCCCCGTTGCTCATCAATCCATTTGTCGGGTCATATCGAGAACCGTATTCGTTGACATGATTGGGGCCGATGCTGCGGATCTGGTACCGCACAATTCCCGCAAAAGCCCGATCATTTGGAGGGGCATACCATTGGTTGGGATACCCGGTCCAGGCGTTGAAATCCGCCAGAAGGCTTTCGTAATCTGCTGTTCCGTACTCATGCGTGGAGATTACGTAGAAGGGGTCATACTTGTGGATATACCCGAATTTCCCGTCGCCCCGGTCGGCCTTGGCGGGAGCGAACGGGTCGGGATTCAGGCCGGCAATATAGGACACGGGCGTCGTGAGCCAGTAAATCAGGTCGGCGGGTGGATACTTGTTGTTGTGATCCAATCCATAAGATTCCATGGCAAGTGCGTAGGCGTTGTGGTCCGCTTCCACGCGGGAGATCTTTGCCCGAACTTGTGCATTCATAAAATTCGGCACAGCAATCGCGGCCAGAATGCCGATGATCGCAACGACGATCAGGAGTTCGATCAGTGTGAATCCTCTCCTCATTGTCTTGTCCCCCATCTTTCCGTATGATGTCGTTTGATTGAGATCTTAGCAGAGAGATACATTGAGATCCAGAAGAAATGTCTGCGGGAGGCTTTCCCGGTGGACAGGATGGACGGAGTGAACGTTGTGGACAGGCGAGGTGATGATGACAGAGTTTCGAATTGCAATTGTGTGTTATCCGAGTGTCGGCGGAAGTGGGGTTGTGGCCACGGAGTTGGGAATGGCGCTGGCCCGCCACGGGCATGACATTCATTTTGTGTCCTATGATGTCCCTCGGCGGTTGGAATCGCTGGGTGGGCGATTCAAGTTTCACCATGTGGATGTGCCGCTGTATCCGTTGTTTCGATTCGAGCCGTATATCTTGGCTTTGGCCACCACGCTGTACGAATTAGCCGCCGAAAACTGCGTGGATATCATCCACGTACATTATGCTATTCCTCACAGCATGGCGGCCTACCTGGCTCGGCAAATGCTGCGCGAGAACCAGAAACACGATGTCAGAATCATCACCACCCTTCATGGCACCGATGCCGAGCTGGTCGGGCAAATGCCTTCGTTGCGGGCCGCCACGGAGTTCGGTGTGAATATGAGCGATGCGGTCACCGCGGTGAGCGAGTATCTGCGCCGGGTGACCGTCGAGGAACTGAACGTGAAGCGGCCCGTGGAGGTGATTTTCAATCCCATCAATACGCAGGTGTATTGTCCCTCGGAGAATCGTCCGGCGACGGGCAACCAGGTCCGACGAATCGTGCACATCTCTAACTTCCGACCCGTGAAACGCATTCAAGATGCAATCAAAGCGTTTGATCTGATCTGCCATGCGGTTCCCGCACGACTTCTGTTTGTCGGCAAAGGACCGGACCAGTCCACTGCGGAAATGCTGGTGGAACGGTTGGGATTGTCGGATTGTGTGGAGTTCCTTGGCGCGGTTGTTCAGGCGGATGATATCCTGAGACGAGCGGACCTGCTTTTGTCTACCTCGGAGAGAGAATCGTTCGGATTGACCATCGCGGAGGCGATGGCCTGTGAGGTTCCGGTTGTAGCCACGAATGTGGGCGGAGTACCGGAGGTGCTGGAGGATGGCGTATCCGGCAGGCTGGTCCCGCTGGGGTGCGTGCAGTCCATGGCGGAAGCGGCAATAGAGATTTTACGCGATCCGCAGCAGGCGCAGGCGATGGGGCAGGCAGGTCGAAAACGGGTCCGGGAACGGTTCGATCAGGAAACGATTGTGCAGCAAT
>JAKPYU010000102.1 GCA_029568995.1 Candidatus Omnitrophota bacterium
AGGCAGACCGGGGAGTCTTGTGGTACCCGATCAACCCCCACCTAACCTCCCCCGATCTTCGGGGGAGGAATCTCGCCCCCACTTTCTTTTCCCAATCACCGGCCTCGCCGGAGTCGCGCTCGCGATGACGGGTCGGCGGCGGCCCTGCGTGGGCCATGCTTTCTTTACCCCAATCACCGGCTCCGCCGGAGTGCCGCTCGCGATGACGGGACGGGCACCTCCTGTCATTTCGACCGAAGGGAGAAATCTCATCGTTTGCATTTCATTCTCAACCCCTCCCTCCTAAGAAAGCTCACTCGTCGATAGGCAGACCGGGGAGTCTTGTGGTACCCGATCAACCCCCACCTAACCTCCCCCGATCTTCGGGACAGGGATTTGCGACCTGGATTCCGGCTTGCGCCGGAATGACGGGACCGAGGAGTTGGCGCGTATGGACGCATCCCCTTTCTCCTTCCCCTCCCCCTTCCCTACAGGTTCCGTTGCGTTTTCGCGCATACTTTCGTTCTCAGTGAGGAGATCGGCTTATGTGCGGTATTTGCGGTATTCACTGGTTCGATGCTCAGCGGCCCATTGACCGGGACCTGCTCGGCAGGATGACTCGCATCCTCGAACACCGGGGACCGGACGACGAAGGCATTCATGTCGAACCGGCATTGGGGCTGGGACATCGACGATTGTCCATCATCGGCTTGGGTGACGGACAGCAGCCCATGTCAACCGAGGATGGCGATCTCTGGGTTGCATACAACGGCGAACTCTATAACCACCCTGAAATCCGCCGAGACCTGGAAGGCAAAGGATTTCGATATCGCACCTCCTCCGACACCGAATCTTTTCTTCACTTGTATCGCGCTTATGGCCTGGATTTTCTGGAAGAGACGCGCGGGATGTTTGCGCTGGCGCTCTGGGATCGGCCCAACCGTCGGCTGATCCTGGCGCGTGACCGAGTGGGTATCAAGCCGCTCTATTATTTGTATCAGCCGGGCGTGGGGATTCGATTTGCTTCTGAAATCAAGTCCATTCTTTGCGATCCCGCCGTTCCCAGGAAGATCGACCTGGAGGCGCTGGACCTCTACATGGCGTTCCTGGGCACTCCCGCGCCCTGGACACTGCTGGAAAGCGTGAGGAAGCTCAATCCCGGCGAAATGCTGATTGCCGAGCGGGGGAACATTCAACTGCGTCGCTATTGGTCGCCCTGGGAGTCTGTCGAGAGTCGAGATATCCCGGATGAGGACGCGATTGCGCTGGTTCGCGAGACTGTGAAAGACTCCGTTCGCTCGCATCTTCTGGCGGATGTTCCTGTCGGTGCGTTCCTCTCGGGCGGGATCGACTCCAGCGTGGTTGTGGCCGTGATGGCGGAACTGTGCGGCCCCGGTTTTCCCACCTTTTCTATCGGATTTGAGGGGGCAGCCGGTTTCGATGAGACTTCCGATGCCCGCCTGGTGGCGAACCATTTTCAAACGGAGCACCACGAAGAGCGCCTTACGCATCAGAATCTTCTGGAATGGCTTCCGGAGATTATGTGGGAGTTCGATGAACCGCTGGCGGATGCCTCCGCCTTGCCGACTTACGCCGTGTCCCGATTGGCTCGTCGGGATCTGAAAGTGGTTCTCTCCGGGGATGGCGCGGATGAAGTCTTTGCCGGATACCGCAAATACACCGGGGAATATTATCGCCGTTTTGTGGAGTGGGTTCCCGGTCCCGTGCTGAATGCTCTGAACTCGGCGGCTCAGGCGCTCTTGCCGGAATCTCGTTCCGGCGGAGTCCTGGACCAACTCAGGCAGTTCAAGAAGTTTCTCCGTGGGCTGGACCCCGATCCGATTGAACGTCATGCGGGTTGGGCGATTCATTTTGAGGACGATCTTCGCCGGTCGGTCTACAGCGGGGATGTTCGCGCGCTCATCAGAGGTTCCGCTGCGCGCGACCTGATCCGGCGGATCTACAGCGAGACCCGATCTGCCGATCCGATCAACCGGATGCTCCGGACGGATACACGTCAATGCCTGCCGGATGACATGCTGGTCAAAACGGATCGCATGTCCATGCTCAGTTCCCTGGAGGTTCGAGTTCCCTACCTGGACCATGAACTGATCGAGCAGGTGTTTTCATTGCCCGGACATCTCAAATTGCGTGGACGCACGACGAAATGGGTTCTCAAGCAGGCCTTTGCGGATCTTCTGCCTGCTCGAATTCTTCAGAAGCCGAAGCATGGTTTCGATGTTCCGGTGGGACAATGGTTCAGGAAAGAACTGCGGGATGTGATCGAGGATATTTGCAGTGAGAAATCTGTGGCGAATCGCGGTCTTTTCGACCCGAAAACAATTCGCCGCCTGGTAGAGGACCACCAGGCGGGCAGGCGGGAGTTCGACAATTTGTTGTGGACGTTGCTCAGTTTGGAATGGTGGCAGCGTCTCTACCTGGACCGGCCATTTCCGGACCGTCCAGCCGCCTGATCGGCAATGCCTTCACCAAACCCAGCCTTTTCGGAGTACCTTTGGAGCCGACTTTCATCTCTTCCGTGGTATACAGCACCTCGGCGAGCACCCTGTCGCCGACGTGCATATTCTCTTCGTTGAACAGTTTCTTATCAACCGAACGATGTTTCAGCCACAGGAACCCATCGTAACTGTGGAGTCGGAACGTGAAGCTGTGCCCGTTGTGGGACAGGCTGAGCACCTCCACCGGAACGATGTCGCCTTTCTGGACTCGCGGTTCAAAATAGACAATCCGTTCTTTTCCTTTGGCTGTCTCAATGTAACTGTTCGTGATATTGGTGATTTTGAGGCGGAGCAGGTCGCCGACATGGGCGTCTTCCACCTGCTTGACAAAACACCGGTATCGATTCCCCGTGACATCCACCCAGGTGAATCCGGGATTTCCGCTGAGCGGCTGGCCGGTTTTTGCGCAAATCCCGCGCCGTTCCACGATAAATCCGATTTCGGCGTTGACCGCCATGTTGACCTGGAGATCGTCCGGCTCGAAATGGAACCGACAGGCATCCGCAACCAGGTTCCGGACGGTTTCCAGGATGGTCAGGGTTCCGTTGGACGAGTTGGGACGGTCATGGGCAAGCAGATACTCGGTGCCGATATCATACGCGGCCCTGTATTCGCCGAACTGGACGGCGTGGGTCAGCTTCTCGACGACCCGCTCAGGCGATCCCAATTCCTTCGGAACTTCGCTCTGTACCCGTCTCTGCAATCCTTCGACCAGTTCCGCATCGAGGATTGTCAGAAAATCGGCGCGATGGCGCACGAAAGTCCGATGCGCCAAGAGGAAGCATTCACGATCCAATTGGTCCATGAGTCGTTCAAGATAGAAGACCGCCAACTCTTCACGCGTACTGGTCTGATGTTCTCTCGCTGACTCTTTCATGGCCCGAGCCTCCTTGCTTTCTAAATCTCCGTGCTCTTCACTCCTCTCGCCATTTCCACACTTGCAGTGTATCTCATCCGATCAAGGAAAATTTCACGGTCGTGTAAAATGTTGTAAAAAGTTGTGAAAACTGCGGTTGGGCATAGACAGGGAGGAAGACGGACAACCACAAAGACACAAAGGCACGAAGAAGAAAAGGATGAAGGATGAAGGATGAAGGATGAAGGATGAAGGATGAAGGATGAAGGATGAAGGATGAAGGATTCTGTCCTCTGTACGCAGCAACAAATCCCCATGGCGGGCTGGTATGGGGTCGTCGTTTTGGCGCACTTGGAAGGCTCCGGGAGTCCGAATTGTGCCAAAGTGACTCTGTTGGACAAGGATGATGAGGGATTTCCGACCTGTTTCTTGCGTGCCTTCGGGGAGATATATTGGATGTATCTATTTGTGAATCAAGTAGTTAAGAAATTATCCTCATTCCGGGTTGAACGATGGAATAAAAGTTGCGCTCAGAGAAACAAATCTCTGTAATTTGTTGTTCAGTGAGCGTGTGATGAGAAAGTTCATCGTCGGTTTGGCATTCATTGTCGCTCTTTCCGCGCCGGGTCCGATGGAGGCCTCCGTGGATACTCGTCGGACACCGGTTGTTCTGGCTGTCGAGAAAGCCATTCCGGCGGTTGTGGATATCAGAACGACAAAGAAAATCCGTGTGCAAAGATCGCCGTTCATGCTGTTCCGGACGCCCTTAGACAACCTTATTGTGCCGCGTGGATTGTTTCAGGACACGTATGTCGGGACCTCGCTGGGTTCGGGTGTGGTTGTGGATCGTGACGGTCATGTCATTACGAACAGTCACGTGGTCAGTTACGGTGAGGGCCAGGGAGCAGAGCCGGATGAGATTCTGGTTTTGCTGGAAGGTGAAGATGAACAGCGCAAGGCGGAAATTGTGGGGCGCGATCCCTCGGAGGACATCGCGGTTTTGAAGATTGTCGGCGAATCACCGAAGCAGTATCTGCCTCTGGGCGATTCCTCGGACTTGATGATCGGGGAGACCGTAATTGCCATCGGATACGCCCTGGGACAAAGCCATACGGTGACCCAAGGCATCATCAGCCAACTGGGCCGGTATATTGAAGGCGATAACGGTGTGGTTTTGCCGAACCTGATCCAGACCGATGCGGATATCAATCCGGGCAACAGCGGCGGACCGCTGATCAATCTGGATGGGGAATTGATCGGGATCAATACCGCGATAGCCACGCCTTCGGGTGGTTCGGTCGGTATCGGGTTTGCCATTCCGATCAATCGCGCACGCAAGGTTTACGATTATTACGTTCTCAAACAGCCGCCGTTGGAATATCGTCTCGGGATTCAGTTTCAGGATCTTTCTCCGGCGCTGCGACTGGCTCTCCGAACGAAAATCTCCGGATTTCGTTCGGTGAAAGATCTATCCGGTGTGCTGGTTACGAATGTCGATTCATCGGGTATGGCCTCGAAACAGTTGGAGTCTCTGGATCTTATTCAATCCGTCAACGGTAGACGCATCCGGTCCGGGGATGATATCGGCACGGATCTGGTTCCGGCAAACGCTTCCAGCGTGCAGATCGGGATCCTGCGCGAAGGGAAACCGCAAGAGGTGAGCATTGCTCTGAAGCCTGGATCCGCCGGAGCGTTGAAGAACGAAAACCAATGGCTTGGGATGGATCTGAAGCCACTGGACCAGAAATGGCGCGATCAGTGGAATATGGATGCATCCGTTGACGGTCTTGTGGTGACCAAGGTTGCGAACAAATCCCCGGCGGATCAGGCCGAGTTGGAACCCGGAGACATTATTTCCGAGATTGCGGCACTTGGAGTGACAAACACCGCATTCCGAGTGACCAACTTGACGGATCTCAATACACTTCGCGCAAGACTGGCGAATGCCAAGACATTCACGATTTATTTCTACCGATACCAGGAGAATCGTGGATGGTCGAAATGGCGAACGGAAATCGATAACAAACCAACGCAATGAAGAATTGGAAGGAAGAGGTCAATGAATTTGGATTCCATGATCGCGGACACGCCGAAAGAAAATAAGAAAAAAGAGATCAAACTCGCCCTGGAGGAACAATGGGCCAAGGAATCTCAGGAGCCGGAAGAACCGACGGTGGAGACAAGCCCCAGTGTGGAGGAACTCAGTCGGAAGGCCCGGGAGCGAGACGAGTATCTCGATCATTTGCAGCGCCTCAAGGCGGAATTTGAGAACTACCGGAAGCGCACGGAGCGTGAGCGCGCCCAGTGGGCGGATCGCCTGTTGGAAGATTTCATGATGGAGTTGCTGGATGTGGTGGATAATCTCCACCGTGCGCAGATTGTTGCGGAAGAGACGCATAGTGTGGAATCTTACAAGGAAGGCGTAGAGATGGTTTTCGGGCGTCTTCTGGATGTGCTTCGATCTCGAGGATTGGAGCGAATTGCCACAGTCGGCGAACCGTTCGATCCGTATTTGCACGAAGCGATCATGCAGGAGGAACGCACGGATGTTGAGCCGGGAACGATTGTGGAAGAGATTACCCCCGGCTATGTGCTTGGAGACCGGGTTCTGCGAGCGCCGCGAGTGAAGGTGGCGAGATGAATTAAGAATTAAGAATTAAGAATTAAGAATTGGGAGTTTAAGGAAAGGGGAGAAGGGTGGAGTGAATCACGAAAGCGCGAAGAAGAAACGAAAACACGAAAAAACGAAAACATAAAAACACGAAGGCAAGAAGCTTTCGGAGGGAGAGGAAGAAGAGGATATGAGGGAAGAATTGATGATAAAGAAACTTGGAAATTACGGTAGCGAAGAAACGATAGAATTTGTAAAGGCCCAATAAGGAGGCACTTGTCATGTCTAAAGTGATCGGTATCGATTTAGGAACCACCAATTCGGTTGTTGCTGTCATTGAAGGCGGCGAACCGGTTGTGATTGCCAATGCGGAAGGGGATCGAACGACCCCCTCTGTGGTGGCTTTCACCGATAACGACGAACGGCTGATCGGCAAGGCGGCGAAGCGCCAGGCGGTCACAAACCCCACGGGAACCGTGTTTTCCGCGAAGCGATTTATCGGGCGACGGTTAAGCGAAGCCGGAGCGGAGATTGAAATGGTCCCGTTCCAGGTGACGGAAGGTCCCGGCGGAATGGCCCGTTTCAAGGTCAAAGACAAGGTCTGTGCCCCGGAAGAGATCTCCGCGTATGTTCTCCAGAAAATGAAACAGACGGCGGAAGATTATCTCGGACAGAAAGTCACCCAGGCGGTGATCACTGTCCCGGCTTATTTCAACGACAGCCAGCGTCAGTCGACAAAAGACGCCGGGCGGATCGCCGGGCTGGAAGTCCTTCGGATTATTAACGAGCCGACCGCTGCGGCGCTGGCCTACGGTCTGGATCGCAAGAAGGACGAGAAGATCGCCGTTTATGATTTCGGCGGCGGCACATTCGATATCTCCATTCTGGAACTTGGAGACGGCGTGTTTGAGGTCAAATCGACCAACGGCGACACGCACCTGGGCGGCGATGATATCGACAAGGTCCTGATCGACTGGCTGATTGATGAGTTTCGCAAGGAACAGGGCATGGACCTGAAACGAGACCCCATTGCCCTGCAACGTCTGAAGGACGCAGCGGAGAGCGCCAAGTGCGAGTTATCTTCCCGCCAGGAAGTGACGATTGAGATTCCGTATATCACCGCCGACGCCTCCGGGCCGAAACACCTCCGAATCAAGCTGACTCGCGCACAGTTTGAGCGATTGGCCGGCGGGGTGATCGAGCGGACCATTCAGCCATGCCGACGCGCGCTTGACGATGCCGGATTGCAGCCGAATGAAATCGACGAAGTGATTCTGGTCGGCGGCTCCACCCGTATCCCGATGGTTCAGAAGATTGTGAAAGACCTTTTCGGGAAAGAGCCTCACAAGGGAGTGAATCCGGATGAGGTGGTTGCGGTCGGTGCGGCGATTCAGGCGGGTGTGTTGACCAAGGATGTGAAGGATGTCCTGCTTCTGGACGTCACGCCGCTTTCGCTGGGAATTGAGACGCTGGGCGGTGTGTTTACGAGGCTGATTGAGCGAAATACGACTATCCCGACCCGCAAGAGCCAGGTCTTCTCCACGGCCTCGGACAATCAGCCCGCAGTGTCCATTCATGTCCTGCAAGGCGAGCGTCCCATGGCCGGGCAGAACCGAACCCTTGGACGGTTCGACCTGGTGGGGATTCCGCCCGCTCCGAGAGGCATGCCCCAGATCGAGGTGACGTTCGATATCGACGCGAACGGAATTGTCCATGTTTCCGCCAAAGACCTTGGCACGGGCAAGGAACAGAAAATCCGCATCGAGTCGTCCAGCGGTCTCTCGAAAGACGAGATCGAGAAGATGGTTCGGGATGCGGAAAGCCATGCCGAAGAGGACAAGCGGCAACAGGAAATCATTACGCTGAAGAACGAGGCCGACGCGCTTATCTATTCCACGGAGAAATCTCTGAGTGAGTATGCCGAGAAGATTTCTGTGGAGGATAAGAAGGCTGTCGAGGATGCCATCCAGGATCTGAAACAGGCCCTGGAAGCCGGAGATCCGGATCGAATCCGGTCCCGAAAAGAGGCGCTGGAAAAGGCAACGCATAAGATCGGGCAGGCGATTTACGAGGAAGTTCAGCGTCAGCAGGCCCAACAGCAGACCGCCGGTACGACCGGCGGTGCAGGTCCGACGTCCGGTTTTGCGGACGATTCGGCTTCCCAGCAGCAGGCATCTGCCGACAGCAAGAAGGATGATGACAATGTGGTTGATGCGGAATATACCGTGGAAAAAGACTGATCGCGGAATCGCCGGAGGTCTCGCCGTCGATTCCCGATGTGCACTCCTCTGAAGACGAGGGAGATTGACATGCCGACTTATGAATATCGCTGCAAAGAATGCGGCCGCATCATCGAGGTTTTTCAGTCCATGACGGAAGAGCCTTTGAAATACATTGAGAGCAATGGGGAGTGCCCGAAAGGGAAGAAGAAATGTGCTGTGGAACGCCTGATCGGCGCGGGAGCCGGGATCATTTTCAAAGGCTCCGGTTTCTACGAAACCGATTATCGGAAGAAGGAATATAAGGGCAAGGCGAGAGAGGAATCCAAGCCCATCGAGAGCAGTGCGAAAGATTCATCTTCCGGGAAATCGGAATCGACGGCGAAGTCGGGAAAATCTTCAAAGACAGAGAAGACGAAAAGCGAGACGAGCGGGTCTGGGGGAGGGAAATAGCGAGACGGGAAGCGGACGAACACAAACAGACACCGACGGACACGGACAAGCATGGGCGGACGGAGCGGGCGGTGCGGACAACAAAGGGCATGAATGAAGATACGGGACTGATCGGTCTGAGGCAGTTTGTGAAATGGGTGAAGCAGGGGCTGATCCTGGTTTGCATCATCCTGGTTTTGATTGTTGCCAAGTTGACCTATCAGGCCGAGAGTCATTTCCGGAAAGCGGAGCAAGCGGTCACCGAACAGGATTGGAAGGAAGCGGTGTGGCAGTACCAGTGGGCGCTGCGAAGTTACGTGCCGGGTCTGCCGGTGAACCGACAGGCCGTGACTCGCCTGGAGGATCTTGCGGCACAATGGAACGCTGCGGGAAATACGGAACAGGGTCTGGATGCCTTGCAGACTCTTCGCGCCGCTCTGTATTCGATTCGTTCCCTGTATCAGCCTTTCCCCGAGGCACTGCTTCGCACCGAGGAAGCGATTCAGGCCATACAACGGCAATCCGCCCCGGAGATCGAGAGTGCGACCGGGGAGATACGATGAGGATGGGTATGGATGGTGTTTCGTATCTGAATCTCTCGCGAAACTGCGTCCGTCTTTTTCTTTTAACCCTCTGCGTATTTGCGATGGTGCACAGTCTTGCGGCGCAGGATGCTGCCGATGCCGATGTGAGTTCCGCGTCCCCCCAGGCCATCCTGCGCGATCAAGATATTGAAGTCACTGCCGAATTTCTGTCTACGGGAGTGTTCCGGAAGGATAAACATGTCTTTTTTCGAGTGAGAGCTACTTGGTTGGAATCGGGCGAGCAGCTCTCCACGCGCCTGGAAGGAACGCCGGAATTACATAATTTCCGGATTTTGTCCAGTTCCACTTCCAGTATAGCGCGTCGTTCGCCGGGAGGATTTCGCAAAGAGGAGATTTATCAGTTTCGCCTGATGCCGATTGATGAAGGGCCGGCGCGGGTGGGATCGGTCGAGATTGTGGTTCGGTCCAAGAGCGGGGAAGAAGTGAAGCGGTTATCGACATTGCCGTGCGATACGACTATCGGGATTGCAAAGCCTTCATTGATGCGGTTTCTACCGCTTGCCTCGGGGATTGTTGTCGGGATCGCGATTGTGGTGGTGGTTGTGCGGCTGGTTCTTTGTCGTTGCAGAAAAGAGGACGAGCCGGTTGTTACGCCGCCGCCTGCGTCATCTCCTGTTGAGGATCTTCTTGCGCAGGCGCGGCGATGGCGCATGGAGGGAGATCCAGGACGGTATTACAGCACGCTTGAGCGAATCGTGGGCGAAGAGCTCGCGAAACGTTACTCTTATCACAAGGGAAGACTCAGTTCATCCAAGGATCTGCCGCCGGATACGGATAGCGATACCCGACGGCTGGTTGATTCGTTCTTTACGAGGTGTGCCGAAGGGAAATATTCTCCAGGCATACCCTCTCGGGAGGAATTGGACCGAATCTGGGAGGATGCGAAACGGCTTCTCTCGATGGGCGATTCCTCCCACAAGTAGTGACGATTTCAATAATGAACGGTATACGAGGAGACGGAACCGATGGAAATGCATGCGGATATTCGTGCAGTGACCGAGCGAATCGCGCAGGAAAGTGAATTTGTATCCCGCCTGATGACAGAGGTGGAGAAGGTGATAGTCGGCCAGGCCGATATGATCGAAGGGCTGCTGGTCGGCCTGCTGTGCAATGGGCATGTGCTTCTGGAAGGTGTTCCCGGCCTGGCGAAAACGCTGGCTGTAAAGACGCTTGCGGACACTATCCAGGCCGATTTCAAACGCCTTCAGTTCACCCCCGATCTTCTTCCCGCGGACCTGATTGGGACCATGATCTACCAGCAGCACACGGGGGAATTCACCCCGAAAAAAGGCCCGATTTTCACGAACATTGTTCTGGCGGACGAGATCAACCGTGCCCCCGCCAAAGTCCAAAGCGCCCTATTGGAGGCCATGCAGGAGCGCCAAGTGACCATCGGCGACCGAACGTACCCGTTGCCGAGTCCATTTCTGGTGCTGGCCACCCAGAACCCCATCGAGCAGGAGGGGACCTATCCGCTGCCGGAAGCCCAGGTAGACCGATTCATGCTGAAACTCAGAGTTGACTATCCCACCAAGGTGGAAGAACGACTTATCCTTGACCGCATGACCGCGCCGGATCTTCCGACGGTAACGCCGGTAGTCACGCCCGAAGAGATTCTTCGTGCCCAGAAAACCGTTCAACTTGTCTATGTAGACGATCGAGTCCGGGACTACGTGATTGACATTGTGTTTGCGACCCGCGAGCCAAAAATCTACGGCCTGGACCTGGAGGAATTGATTGAATACGGCGCTTCCCCGCGCGCCACGCTCTGCCTGACCCAGGCGGCGAAGGCCCATGCGTTTATTCGCGGGCGCGGCTATGTAACGCCGGAGGATATCAAGTCCGTGGGGATGAACGTGCTGCGGCATCGGCTGATTCCCTCTTATGAAGCGGAAGCCGAAGAGGTCGCGCCCGAACAGATCGTGCAGCGTATTTTCGATCACATTGAAGTGCCGTGAGGTGTTCCGATGCCGGAGCCAGTCGTCTCAATCGTTGTTCGCACGTACAACCGGCCCGAAAGGCTTGCGGTTTGCCTGGATAGCCTGGCGCAGCAGACCTATCGGGATTTGGAGGCGGTTGTGGTCAACGATGCGGGCTGTGATGTGCAGAGTGTGATCGACTCCTTTGCAGGTCGTTTCGTCTGCCGTTCTCTCTGCCATGAGACCAATCGCGGTCGCACCGCCGCCCTCAACACGGGCATTACAGGAGCGCACGGCAGGTACATCGGTTTCCTGGACGATGACGATATTGTCTACGACAATTTTCTTGAAACCCTGGTGCCGGTCGCACTGGAACGCGATCTTCCCGTTATCTACTCCGATGTCAAGAATGTAACGTTTGAGAAGGATGCCGAAACCGGCGAATGGAAACGAGTACTCGAACATCTCACCTACTCGTTCGATTTCGAGCGGAACAATTTCCTTCTGGGGAACTATATTCCGGTGAATTGCCTGCTGATTCGCCGCGATTGTTTTGATGATGTCGGGTTATTCGATGAGACACTGACTGTTTTTGAAGACTGGGACTTTTTAATTCGGTTATCACGGAAATACGATTTTCTCCACATTGCGAAGATTACCGGGGAATATCGTCGGTGGGACGATAACTCCAATATGGTCGAGCGGGAACGGTATCCCGAAGCGGAGAAAATCATTCAGGAACGATACAAGAACGAACGAAACGCTATTTTCGATGAAGTCTTCAAATCCACTTTTGCGCTGAAACGAGAGATGCGAGGGAAAGACAAGAAGATGCAGGAATTAACCTGGCAGCTGCGTCAGGCGGAAGCCCGCGTTACACAGGCGGGTCAAGTGATTCAGCGCCAACAACAAGAAATCCAGACGCTCAAGCAGCGTCTTGCAGAGAAACATGATACCGCGTGATTTAATCAAAAAGATTCGACGAATCGAGATCCGGACGAATCGTCTCGTAAACGATGTCCTTGCGGGCGAGTACCATTCCGTTTTCAAAGGTCGCGGAATGGAATTTGAGGAAGTGCGCGAGTACCAGTTGGGCGATGATGTCCGGTCTATTGACTGGAATGTCACGGCTCGTATGGGACACCCGTTTGTGAAGCGATTTCGGGAGGAACGTGAACTCACGGTCATGCTGGCGGTGGATGTGTCGTCTTCCGGCGCATTCGGGACGGCGGAACAGATGAAGGCGGAGTTAGGGGTGGAGCTGTCTGCGGTACTGGCCTTCTCCGCGATCAAGAACAATGACTGTGTGGGCCTGATCGAGTTTACCAATCGGATCGAGAACTTTATTCCTCCCAAGAAGGGAAAGAAGCATGTTCTTCGCCTGATCCGTGAATTGCTCTATGCGCGCCCGGAAGGGAGCGGCACGGACCTTCGGATGGCACTGGAGTTCCTGGGAAGAGTGCTGAATCGACGGTCCGTGGTATTTGTCATTTCCGACTTTCTGGGTTCGGATTATGAAGACCCTCTGCGGATTATTAATCAGAAGCACGACTTGATTACAATCGGGATTACCGATCCCCGGGAACTGGAATTGCCGCCGGTCGGATTTCTTGAACTACAGGATGCCGAGACCGGCGAAGTGGTATTGATCGACACGTATGACCGGGGTCTCCGGCAACGGTTTGCCCAGCGGAATACCTTAATGCAGAACGATTTACAGCGAAGTCTTCGCCGGTTGCAGGTTGACCATATCCCGGTGCGGACCGATCAACCGTATATCGACCCGCTGGTCCAGTTTTTCAACAAACGGGCCAATCGTTTGTAGAAGTAATGGATTGAGGTATGGAATGATGAAAGGCGTATTCTTTCCAACGGCCGTGATTGTCCTGTTGATTGCGAATCTCTGTCTATTGATTCTGTCTATTCCGAATAGTACTCCCAAGGTAGCCTCGGAGCAGTTGCGGCAATTGGCAGTGGTATTGGAACAGCAGGAGTTGTACCAGGCGGCGATTGATACGTATCGGTCTTATCTCGAAACGGCGGAGATTCCAGCCGGAGCCAGGGCAAATATCCTTTATAAAATTGGGTCCATTTACGAAGAGAAACTGATTGACTACGAAACGGCGCTTGCCACGTTTATCAGCCTGAAGGAGCTCTATCCACAGGCCGGGATTTCATCGGATGCGCAACGGCATATTGTCCAGTGCCTGGAGAACCTGAATCGCGGCTCCGATGCGAAACGGCAAATGCGGTCCTTAGCGGATGTCAACGCCAAACAGGAGGATACAACTCCATCCGGGCCGGTTGTGGCGAAAATCGACGAGCGAAATATCACGATGAGCGAGCTGGACCGGGAGCTGGATAAGATGCCGCCGCAGATCCGTTCGCAGTATGAGGACCCTGCCAGGAAGCGGCAATTCCTCGAACAGTTTGTCATGAGTGAGCTTCTGTACGATATGGGAGCCAGAAAAGGATATGAGAAGAATCCCGATGTTCAGAAGCAACTCCGTGAGATGGAACGTCAGATCATTATTCAAAAAGTGTACGGGGAAGAAATCTCAGGACAGGTGAAGCTGGATGACAGCGATTACAATCTCTACTTCCAGGCGCACCAGGATGAATTCAAGGAACCGGCAGCGATTCAACTCGCGCACATTCAGCTGGCGGATGAGAATCAAGCAGCGGATATCCTGAAACGAGTTGAGGCCGGTGAGAAGTTTGGGGACCTTGCGAAAGAGTTCTCAACGGACGCCTCAACGAAAGAAAAGGGCGGGGAATTGGGGACGTTACGCGAAGGGACTTCTATGATCCCGCAGATCGGTAATGAACCGGAGGCCGCAAAGACGGTTAGTGCGCTGGAGGTTGGCGATGCAACCGGGCCGATCCGGACCGCAAAGGGTGTGCACATTTTTGGCGTGACCGGCAAGACTCCGGAGCGTCAAAAATCGTTGGAGGAGGTGCGACGGCAGGTTGAGTATGCTCTTCGGCGAATGAAGGAAGAGGAGCAGATGCAAAGGCTGATGAAGAAAATGCTCGATGAGCAAAAGGTAGTGATTTATTCGGATCGGTTCCCGACACCGGTTCCGACTCCGGAATCCAATTCGGTTCAACAATGATTGACTTGAACTTGAGACAATCGCAATTCCGTATCGGATCAATCTCCGCGCTGCGGCGGGTTGTTCTGATTGGTCTGTTCGTCTGCACATCTGTGTCCTTACGCGGGGAGATTCCGACCGATCTGTATCCGAGCATAGAAACATCGGTAGACAAAAACGAAATCACGATTGGGGACGACATTCTCTGCACGGTGAAGATTACTTATGATCCGTCCATTACCATTGAGGGATCGACTCCAGGCATGGATTTGGGCCAATTTGAAATCAAGGATGTACGCATCGGGACGCCGGAGAGGGTAGGAAACCGGATGGTCCGAAATGATGTGTATGTGCTCTCGACCTATTTTACGGGCGACTATACGTTCCCTCCGATCACCGTGAGATTCCGGACCGAGTCCGGGGAAATGGGGGAGGTAAAGACGGATGCGATTGACATCCACGTTCGGGAGTTAACATCCGAGGAATCGGAGAATCTCACAATCCGGGATATCAAGCCACCTGTCAGCGTCGAAGGCCGGAGCCGATGGCCGCTGGTATTGGAAATCGGAGGGGGGGGTCTGCTTGCAGCCGCAGGGATCATCTGGCTGCTTTTCCTGAGAAGAAGGGATGAGGTAGAGGTGGCGCTGGAGCCACCTTTGCCGCCTCACGAGCGCGCGCTGATGGCCCTTCAGGCGCTGCGAGAGGACCGGGAACTCCTCGCAAATAGACAATACAAGGAATTTTCAACACGCTTGTCGGATATCCTTCGCGTGTATATCCACGGGCGATGGAGCCTTGCGGCCATGGATCTGACTACTGAGGAAATCCTGATGAAATTGCGGGGACAGGGGATTCCATCGGGGATACA
>JAKPYU010000111.1 GCA_029568995.1 Candidatus Omnitrophota bacterium
GCATCCTTCCATCAGAATTGCGCGCGTGGTGGTCGATTGTTCCCGAAACGGGCTTAGTTCCAGATATTCCGGCGACTGAAAACAGGCCCGGCACTGTTCCATGGAAGGGAATTCAACCAATATCGCGCGTTCCGGGTTCCATCCGCCTGAGACTGGCGTGATCTTTCCTCCGCGAACAAGATATCGTCCGCCGAATCTGCGAATGATCTCCGGAACTCTTTGAATGTACTGTTCATACATCTCCGGGCGATTCACCGTAACATCCACCATGAGGTAGACAGACATGTCTCTGCTCCTGAAATGCCTGTTTGGGAAATGGCCTCCGATATGGGAATGACCTTATAGTAAAATACCGCGTCTTTTTTGAGCGCGGATAGGGACGCCGGAGGTGATTCTCCCTTCAATCATCCGGTTTCGAATGCTTCCATATTGATCAATCCGTCCGCAGGCAAGACGTGGGAAACGGCGGATGGTATCAGCACCCTCATTCTCTCTCATGAGCACGGAGGCATATTCCAAATGAAACACGGGCCGACATCGCCACACCTGATGTTCTCCTCTGGCCGAAATTTGTCAGTTTTTCGTGTGTTTTCAATCATTCTGTTTTCAATGGCCTTGGTCTCGACGGCGTCTGGCGGCGACACGCTGGAGATATCGCTACTCTGGACAGCGGAATCGAAAACCTACCTGGAGACCTCGGCGATGATGGCGGATCTGAACGGAGACGGCCTCCAAGAAGGTATTCTCGCGGGAAGAGAAGAGTTCATCGCGATTGACGGAACGGGCAAGGAGCTGTGGCGATGGCGGACACCGGGTCGGTTTATCACCTATCCCGCCGTGCTGACGCGAGCCAACCAGTCCCCTCTGATTTATGCGGCGGACAGCACCGGGACAATGACTTGTGTGGATGGGACGGGCAAGGAAGTGTGGCAGGCCAAGCTGAATGCCTCCACCATTTCCTCGGCGGCGGTGGTTTGCGACCTGAACGCCGACGGTGCGTCCGAGGTCCTCCAGACCGATGAGAAGGGAACGGTCTGGTGCTTTGAGGCACTAACAGGGGGTGTGCTCTGGCAGACTCACGTGAGCGGAATCCCGGTCTCGCCTGCCGTGGGGGATTTGAACGGTGACGGGAATCCCGAAATTGTCATCGCAACGGGAACGGGGATGATTAACGCATTGGATCGGACCGGTACCATCCTCTGGGAAAGAGAAATCGGCGGGACTTCTCCATCCTGGTCTACCTCTGCGCCGGTTATTTACGGCTCATCGGATGGCTCCGCAAGAGTCGTTGCCGGATCGAGTCTCGGCTGGGCGTTCTGCCTGGATGGGATTCACGGGGATGTCATTTGGAAGAACCCCACATCCGGGCCGATTGCCTCTGCGATCTCTGTCGGCGACCTGGACCTCGACGGCCGCGCAGACATTTTTTTAATTACACAATTAGGTGTGGTCTACCGATATGACGAAGGCGGAACCGAGCTCTGGCAAATCGACATGCAGGGACGAAGTCTTGCATCCGGCGCAATCCTCGAC
>JAKPYU010000127.1 GCA_029568995.1 Candidatus Omnitrophota bacterium
CGCATCCACTCGTCGCGTCTTCCTGCCGTCTGCAGCCGTTTCTGTATTTCCGTGCATGGGATCGCAACTCCAGATTACCGGATGGCCGCTTTGTCCAATCGCCCGGATAATCCGTGACAGGTGCGAAGCGACGTCACGTTCCCCAAACCGGGTAATCAATGTAATTCGCCCCGGCTCCCGATTCGGATCGAGAATGCGCAATCCCTCCAGGAGGTCCTGTTCATCAGACTTGGGTCCGATCTTGATCCCCAGGGGGTTACGGATTCCCCGGAGGTACTCGACATGAGCGCCATCCGGTGCCGAGGTTCGATATCCCAGCCAGAGAAAGTGCGCTCCGAGATTGTAGACCGCACCCTCCTGCAAGACTCTTGTCAGGCCTTCTTCATAGGGGAGAAGAAGGGCTTCGTGGGAGGTATAGAATTCGATCCGGCGCAGGGAATCGGCGCTGGTCGATGCCCCCACGGTTTCCATTAACGCTATCGCATCGGTGATGGCATCGACCGCGTGACGGTAGGCTTCCTGGTATGGGCTGCCCTCGATGAATGCGAGATCCCAGTGTTCGGGATGGTGCAGGTCCGCAAATCCGCCTTCGATCAGGGCACGAATATAATTCAAGCTGGCCGCCGAATGGTGATAGCCATCGATCATCCGTTCCGGGTCCGGTCTTCGTGCTTCCGGGTCGGCCTGGTGGGCATTGACCAGGCTTCCACGATAAACCGGCAATCGCAGATCCCCAACCTGTTCATGCTCTTCCGAGCGGGGCTTTGCGTACTGACCCGCAAATCTCCCGATTCGGATCACCGGCCTGCGGGTGGCAAACGTCAGCACAAGGCTCATCTGAAGCAGAACCTGGAGCTTTGCCGTCAGGGATGGCCCCGTGCAATCCGTAAACCGTTCCGCACAGTCACCCCCATGAAGCACAAAGCGTTTCCCCTCACAAGCGCCGGTAAGGATCGAGCGGAGATGCTCCACTTCGCCTTGAGCCACTAAAGGAGGCTTGTTACGCAGCCGCTCCACACACCGTTCCACCTCGGAAGGATCCTCGTACTCCGGCTGCTGCAACGCGGGCCGCGACCGCCATCCTTTGAGATTCCAATCGGAATTGGTCATCGGAAATCCATTCGTGTTGTCTTCTTGAAGACAAGATCGAGCAAAACATCCTAACGACGGAATCCCACGATGAAAAGCCTTTCTCAATCCAAAGGCTGCGCCGTGATCCGGGAAGATCCCTTGTGATTCGCTTCGCTTGTATGGCTCCGTTCCGATCATTATACTTTTTTCGGGGAATGGGCTTCATCCGGGCATAGCAGTGTGACAAATCCCATCAGGAGGAACGGATGTCAGAGATCATTCATATTCTCGGCGGTAATTTCGAACAGGAAGTGATTCAGTCCAAGGTCCCCGTGCTTGTGGATTTCAGTGCGGAATGGTGTGGCCCCTGTCAGCGGCTGGCGCCGTTGATCGACGAACTTGCGCAGGATTTCACAGGACGGGCCAAAGTCGCCAAAGTCGATGTGGATAACAATCAGGAACTGGCCGTGAGATACGGCATTATGAGTGTGCCGACGATCGTGATTTTCAAAGGGGGAAAAGAAGTGAATAAATGGGTCGGATCTACACCCAAGGATGTTCTTGCCCAGGCGTTGGAGCAGGCATTGGCATAGTGGTCTGCCTGGTGTCGGAATGATGCCCGCATACGGTCGGTCTCCCGGAGACTTCACAATCCGATTATGCCTACGGATATTTATCTGATCCCATGTTCTTTTCTATTCACGGTTGGAATCCTCTCCCTTGTCTGGCCGGAGATCATACGGGAATTTGCCTGGATCAATCACGGCCGACGCAAGGTCCGGGTCCTCGCGAAAGGATTGATCCTGCTTGGACTGTCCTGTTGGTGTGCCCGTGAGTATGGAACCCATAGTGCAGTAAATGCCGGTTTTTCCATTCTTATATTCATCGCCGGTTCGATTGCCCTGGCTGCGCCGTCGGCAGGATTACAGGCCCTGCAGTTCTGTATTCTGGCCGAGAACTGGATGATCCGTGTTTTCGGTGTTGCGATGATTACGGTCAGCGGAATCCTGGTCATTTCGGCTGTTCCAACGCCGCACCATCACTCCATGGAACTGTTGGCACAGGTGATCCGTTCAAGTCATTCCTGTGGTTGACCTGTGGGAATACCACCTTTGGGTTCGAATCCTCATGGAGCGAAAAGCCTGTCACATCTGTGATTTTGCGATATCTTCATGAAGAAATCCTCAAGACTCGGATGGACATAAACATGGACTTTCCCCAATGGAATCGAACGAATTTTTGTTTTGCATTGATGATGTGCGTTACGGGTCCGGTTTCCGCATTGGACGAAGACATCGCCAATCAACCGTATGTCACGATAAACCGGTGCGTTGCACCTGTTATGGACGGCAATCTGGAGGAGCCTTGCTGGCTCCAAGCCGCGCCCCTACAGGACTTCGTCGGGCTGGACGGTATGCAACCGGCCAAAGACCGAACGGTGGCGCGGTTCGCCTGTGACGACGCCAATCTCTACCTGGGCGTCGTGTGTTCGTCGAGCCGCCCGCCTCAGAGCGATCAGACCGAGCACGATCATCCCGAGCTGTGGCGCGACGATCATATCGAGATGTTCATCGATCCCTCACCCGACACACCGGACAACTACCAGGTCCAGATCAACACAAATGGTGCGTGGCTCGACCAGAAGATTATCGGCCACGAACCTCGCGATCCGTCGTGGAACATCGAACTGAATACCAAGGTTCTCTGCCGGGAGGATGGATACACGGTCGAGGCCGCGATTCCCTTCGCCGGGCTGGGGCTCGCTCCCGAAGAGGGAACAGATCATTATTGGCGATTCAACCTCTGTCGGGGAATCCACGGAGGCAAGGAACTGACCTCTTGGTCACGGGTCCGAGGCACATTCTATGCACCCGAGCGGTTTGGAGCGATCCTGTTCGCTCATCGTGGACCGTACCTGAACGCACTGGACCCGCTTCCGACTTTCCCTGGTTCGCATATCCTGCGCATGACGCTTCTTCCGAATGAACAGGATGAACTGAATGTGCGCATCGTAACGGAGGTACAGCGTGAACGGGGCGGAACAATCCGCTCCGAACAGACCATTCAACATTATGGCCGAGCGCCTTACGAAACAACCGTTCCCATTTCGCTCCCCAGCGATACCGAGTCGATTCGACTGGAAATGACGCTCCAGCCGGAAAAACATCCCCTATATTCCACCGGCCTGTTTCCCATCGAAGCGGGACCTCCCCTGGAAATCGACACCGGCGATTTTCAGACCGCATTAGCGAATCTGGAAGCCGCCTCGGGTGCGCTCGACATAGCACAAATTCTCGAACGGGGGCACAACGTCCTGGCCCGAGTTCAAGGTGTAAAAAAGGAACAAGAAGAATACTTCGCCACTGTTTCTCCCTCAATCGACCGATGGCATCAGTTGCCGCTGCGGGCTGCCGAAGTCGCCCAGGAAGTCCGCCAGACCACGATTCTCGCTCAGACCCGATTGCATGACCTCGCGATGCATCGGCAGCCGTCGGATTTCGCGGTTCTCGTGTACTCTCCCATGCTCAAAGTGGAACAATCGGCTACCCCACCCGGCATTGTCGATGGGTCCGTAGCCATTGAACTCGCTCAAAACGAGTATGAATCCGCCCAGTTCACCTTATGGCCGATGACCGGGGAATTGAAAGACGTCTCCGTTCGGATCAGTGACCTGGTATCTCCGGATCGGAAAGCCACGATTCTCTCGCAGGACATCAACCTGAATCTCGTCGGATTTGTACAGTGCCGCGAACCGGAATACACACCGGACCTGACCGGCTCCCTGCCGGACCCTCTCCTTCCGTATCGCGAATTTTCCGTTCCTGCCGGAACCCATCAACCGATCTGGCTAACCGTCCATGTATCTCAGGCCATTCCCGCCGGAGTCTATGAGGGCAACATTGAAATCCAGCCGGCGGGGAAAGCCCCTCGAGCAATACCCCTGAATGTCCATGTGTATGATTTTGCACTTGAGAAAATGCACCTGACCACTGCGTTCGCCTTTTTTGAAAGCGAAGTAAAATCCTGGTATGGCATCAACGGGGATATTCCACAGGATCTGTTGAGGAAATATTATGAGTTTCTGCTGTCCTATCGCCTCAATCCCACAAACATCTACTCCTCGGAGCCGAATCCTCGAAAGGAAGATATCCCGTTCTGTTTGGAACGGGGAATGACCGCCTATAACGTGAAGCACATCGGGCGGGGAATTGCCTGGACCCCCGAAGAGGAAAAAGAGATTCTGGGATTTTTTGATAGTTATTATCCCTTCTTGAAGGACCAGGAACTTCTGGATATTGCCTATTGTTACTCGTTTGATGAACCAAACGAGGAGGACTATCCGACAATCCGAAAGATCTTCGACCTTATGGGTTCGCGTTATCCGGGCCTCAAACGCGCGACTACGGAGCCGCCGTGCGATGCCCTGGCAGGAAGCGTCGATATCTATGTCCCATTGACCTCCCAATACAATGAGGAAACCTGCCGCGCACGCCAGGCGGCAGGCGATGATATCTGGTGGTATGTCTGTGTTGCCCCAAAGCACCCGTACGCCAATTTCTTTACCGACTACCGGGGCATCGATCATCGCATTCTCTTCTGGCAGACCTGGAAGTATCAGGTCACCGGATTTCTCTATTATGCAATTAACTTATGGCGCAGCAACCTTGCCGTTGAACCCAGCCGTGAAATCTCTCCCTTCGACGATCCTGCGCTGCTCGATGCCGTTCGTTCCGGCAAGCGATGGCCGGAGATCCCATGGAACTCCCATACCTTCACCCGTCACAATGGAGACGGCCACTTGATCTACCCCGGACCGGACAACACGTTATTTGCCTCCCTGCGTCTCGCGCTGATTCGTGACGGCATAGAGGATTACGAGTACCTTTATTTGCTGAGGGAAAGACTCCATGCACTCCTCGCCAGGAAAAAACAATCTCCCGATGTTGTTACCTTGACAGATGAAGCCGCACAGGTCCTTTCTGTCTCGGATACTCTTGCCAAAAGCCTGACCGAATACACGAATGACCCGGAGATTCTCATGCAGGAACGACGCCATGCCGCCGAATTGATTGAGCAGATCGACCGGAAACTGGAATTGCTGAAGTAGTCCCTGGAAGCAACAAACCCGCAGGAGGTTAATCATGAGCAAAACAAAGACTCTCACACGTCGAACCCTTCTCCAGGGAACCTGCGCCTTGGGAATGACCCACTCCGCTCCCTCGATATGGGCCGGCAACACACGCAACAGTCGGCCGAACAGCATCGCCCGACGACCGAATATCCTGCTGATTATTGCCGATGACCAGGGGTATGGCGATCTCGGCTGCCATGGGAATCAATATATTCGTACTCCGAACCTGGACCGCCTTGCTTCCGAAAGTGTCGAGTTTACTCGATTCTGTGTCTCTCCCGTTTGCGCACCGACACGGGCAAGTCTCATGACCGGCCGATACAACTACCGAACTGGTGTCCTGGATACCTATCTGGGACGCGCTATGATGTATCCCGATGAGATAACATTGCCGCAAGTGCTGGCGACAAATGGCTACCGTACCGGTATTTTCGGTAAGTGGCATCTTGGCGATAACTATCCGATGCGACCCATCGATCGGGGATTTCAAGAGGCCCTTGTCCATAATGGCGGCGGAATCTGCCAACCGGCGGACCCGCCATGGGGAAGCAACTACCAGGATCCCGTTCTTCAACACAACGGGAAAACGGTTCAGACAACGGGCTATTGCACGGATATCTTTACGAATGCAGCGGTCCGCTTCATCGAAGATAATCGCAACACTCCCTTTTTTGCATATTTGGCAACGAACGCCCCCCATACACCACTCCAAATCGATGAACGCTACTATAAGCCTTATGCGGATATGGGATTAAATGAAGAAACCGCCAGGGTATATGGCATGATCGAGAACATCGACGAGAACGTGGGGAGATTACTCAAACGGCTTGACGAACTGAACCTTCGCGACGATACCATTGTCATCTTCATGACGGACAACGGTCCACAACAGTCAAGATACACGGCCGGTCTGCGCGGTCTGAAAACGACGGTTTATGAGGGAGGTATTCGGGTACCGTTTTTTCTTCGCTGGCCGGAAATATTCCGCGCCGGCAGGAAAATAGAACGCCTCGCGGCACATATCGACATCATGCCGACTCTTCTGGATCTCTGCGGGATATCTTCCGAAGACATCAATCCCATGGATGGGACAAGCCTTCTTCCTCTACTGACAGGCCGACGCGGGGCTTTTCCCGAAAGAACTCTTTATTTCCAATGGCATCGGGGCGATGTGCCGGAGTTGTACCGAAATTGTGCGGCCGTGTCCGACAAATATAAATTGGTAGACGGGGATGAATTGTATGACCTGTTGCAGGACCCGGCTGAACAATTCAATATCGCGAATGAGAATGCTGACATCGTCTCGCGAATGCGATCGGGTTATGAGAAATGGCTCCTGGATGTAACGCAAACGCATGGCAATTTCCCGCCGCGTATCTTCTTGGGTTCGCCTCATGAGAACCCAACTATGCTTACCCGCCAGGACTGGCGCGGTCCGCGTGCCGGATGGCGACAGGATTCCTTGGGGCATTGGGAGGTTAAGGTTACATCGCCAGGCATTTATCGCATCCGCTGCCTCTTTCGCGCTCGTGAAGAAATGGCGCAGGTGTCGCTCCGCCTTGCGGATGTCATGCTTGACAAATTGGCCCCGGCCCACGAAACAACCTGCATCTTTGATTCCATTCCAATTCAGACCGGGGACACAAGACTGGAAACATGGCTGTCCCTGCCGGACAAGACAGTTGGAGTGGATTATGTAGAGATTACGAGACTGTAAATGACTGGGCGATTCTGGCGAAGCACAGGGTTGCCTGGCTGTGCACGGAAATCCTGATGGACACCTTTGGTCCCTGCTATTCCTTCATGTACTGAACGGCAAGGACTTCAAATGTATTCAACCGGGGTAAAGGAAATCGCTTTGTATAGATTTCCTTTTCTCCGGTTTCCGCTAGCGGAAATCCTGTCGTGTACTTTCCATCGGACGCAATTACATAATTCTGAACTCCCTCTGGGGCATCGAGCCACTTATCCGGCTTTAGCGTAGTGGAAACGACAATGACGTCTGTATTTTTTTCCACCTCGCCGCGCCACTCCGGGCGCGCATCCGCGAAACCGAATGTGTCGCGCATCAGGGTTTTCGCACCCAAGGCGAATAGCCATGCCGATTTGCCCGATGGCCTGCAAAAGACACCGAATCTCCCCTGGAAGCGAATGCCGTCAATGATTGCTTCCTCCGCAAATTCACTCAGAATAATATACTCACCCCAGGTTGACAGAATCTTAATTGCGACCGCCTTCTCCCCTGCAATCGGGGGAACCTCCAACCGCTGTGCATCCTGAATTGGCATATCATGATTCCCAACACAAGGCTCATGAATCGCCACGAAAGTGCTTTGCAGGTTCTCACCGCGACGTATGGAATCGAGATATCTGACACGCCGACCGGACTCATTGAGAGTCCTTTGACCCGGGCCGTTTGAGGCCTCGACGCAATGTGTGGGAGAAAGCATCCTGAGACGGTAGCACCGATCCACCTGCTTCCAAATCGCATTCCAGGAGGAAGGGGGATTCTCCGTGACACGGACATCACATAATCCGAATATGTCCTCTCGCTCAAGGCTTCCGCCGATCTGCGGAAGCGGGGCCTCATCCGGCATGGAAAGACCTTCGAACGAAACAGAACCCTCGACAGAATCACTTGCGGCCAATTCACTGAAGACGCGATAACTGTGCTTCGCACCACCGGTCACGCGAAATATGTCTACAAGAAAGGTGTGCGAATCCGGGCCTTTGACCAGCGCAAGTAGTCGCCGGTATTCGCTGCAAGTGTCGTAGATCTGATCGGACGACGCCTCACAAACCGAGACCCCTGGAGAGGTTGCCATCATTAACAATGAAGGATGGCGACCTTTTTGTACCTGTTCTTTATCGTCAACGATCACCAGGTTGTGGCTGAGCGTGCTCTTGATCCACGCATTGACCGGCATATCGCCGACATATCCATGATCGCCCAGAATCGTCTGACCGGAATCCGCATAGAACAGCGCTAAATTATCATAATGACGATGCCCGCCTTCCGGATTGAGAGGAAAAGCCACAACGGAGGAGGAAGAACCGGACCCATGACGAAGAATCGCCGTCATCCATGCAGGGAAATAGATTTCCGGCATAATCAGATTCCCAGGGGCGGAAAAGGCCAGGGAGCCAAAATGAAAAATCCCATATTCTGTGGGAAGGGCATTCAGGAGACGCTCAGGAAGACGGGACTCGAAATATTGCGGATATCGCGCCAATCCATATTCAAGAATTTCCGCGCTCGGACTGCTTCGTTCATTCGTGTCCGACAATGGGAGGAATCGTCCATCGGGGCGTAACTGATCGAGAATCGAACGATACATGAGTTCCAGGCGTCTATCCGTCTTGTAGAGATCGACTGTTCCTTGATGGTCAGGGTAATCTTTCGGCCATTTGAATCCATGGAGTGTTTCCGGAATACAAAGTAACTGGGACAGATACATGTTTGTATAAGACGGACTCTCGGTACTGAATCCGTCATCAAGAAACGATTCGTCTCTCACCACCTGATAACCGCGTAACGCAGTATCGGCAAGGTCGGGGATTCCAAGGCATTTTGCCACCGCGGCCTGGGCATGATAAATGCGAGGTGCCTTATTGTTCCTGTTGTCCGCCTTCTTATGTCCGCCCGCGTACGGTTCCGCGCCAAGTTCCCATTCAAGAATCAGGTCCCGTTCAACGATGGAACGCATATCCGTAGTCCAGAGCGCGTTGCCCTGGGCATCCGACGCATTATATAATAGGTCGTAGGCAAGACAAATCGAGGCAAGAACGCTGATGCTGTCCGTACTGGGATGATATCTTCCGGCCCCCCAGTACCGCTGCAGCATTGAAGCCTGATCGAGAGTGTCCTTTGCAAACGCATTCGCGCATAAATGTCTTTTCCATTCCAATGGCAATTCGCGGTCATGCCAGGCCGCGTAGATCGGATCGCAATCTGCGATAGTATCCCAATAATCATGATAGAGCCAATTCCGATAGCAGCGCGCTAGACGAATGAGTATCTCGATGGCGCATTCCGCATGTTTCGGGTCTTGTTCCATCGCATAGACCAGCGCCAGGCTTCGCATGGCGCGCAGCATGTATTCGCACTTCCGGGTGCGTACAATACCGCTGAAACTGATGTGCATCGGATAGCCGACCCAATGCCAGGCATATTGCCCCGTTCGATCTTCGGGGTGAAAACGTTGCTGTTCATTCAAGTAATATGTGAATTCCTGTCCTATTCGCGGGCAACGCAGTACGGCGGTTTCCGGATATTTCTCGTCAGGATAGTTCTGTCCGCACCGCTCGCATCGAATGAAATCCGGATTCTCGGGTGTCCAGTCAATCAATGACGAACCCGCGCATTCCTGAGACTCTTTCCCGACACAATTGGGGCACGTAAACCCGTACGTGTTGGCAGGCGTCAACTCGCTGATCATACTGTCAACATAGCCGGGCGGCTGATTTGCCGCTGCATCGGCTAATCGTTTTTGACCGTCAAACCATTTACGGGCGGAATCGTTCTGTTCGATATTTCGCCGTGCGCGTTCCAGGTCTTCCTTCGTGAGGAGCGCCGGATGAGTGACGATTGTCCGAGTGGAAAGATACTCATCTTTCATCGCCTCAATCTCAAGACGGAAAGACTGCTCGGCCTCGGATATCCCCTGTTGTTGCCAGGGCATATACCCCTCTCCACGAGTCACCGCTTCGACATACCGTTCCTTGTCGGCGCTGTCGTTAAGACGGACCTGTATGCTATCCGCGTAAACCTGCGGGGTGAAAATGCAGAGAAGAAGGAAGGCAGCGGATTGAAAGAATTTCTTCATGATGGATCATCCTGAGTTCTTGGTATGTATCAGCTGAGAGAATCATAAGCGAGTATCGCTGCTAAACGTTCGGGTCCCAGATCGTTGCCGCAATATAGCGTTCCGGGGCGGACGAATCGCAAAAGTAATAGATACTGACGATTTTCCCGTCCGGCCTCTGGATCATTCGTGGGTAGCCGATATCCCGACTCGCGCCGTCATCCCGCAGGACAACGGGTTCGTCCCATGTGTTCCCGTTATCCCGACTCAATACGGCACAGATAGAGAACGGCTTGGCGCGGTAGCCATAGCAAAGACAGATTCGCCCATCGCGCAACCGGATCATACTCGGCGGATTTCCCACACCGGTATCGGGTACAGGTGTATTCAGGTAATTCCAGGATGC
>JAKPYU010000134.1 GCA_029568995.1 Candidatus Omnitrophota bacterium
AGATTCTCGGAACCGGGAACTTGCGCAATCTTTTCGTGCAGACCGGGAACCCAGCTGCGACGCAGCAGCGGTTCAGGGGAAGAAAACGCATTGGGCGCTACTTGCTTCAGGACCAGGAAAGATGGGTCCTGATCCCGTGGCCCGCTGTTTGAAAGAAGGATGTCCTGGTCGCTATCCTTGTCGATATCCACGAGATTCACGCGCATCTCGCCGGTCATGTAGGGAATGGAATACGATTGACTCCGCCAATTCTCCGAGGGGACCTCCGGCGGTCGTGTCGGAGTCGGGCTGGGGGTGGGGAAAGGACCCGGAAAGTGAATCGCATCCGGGAGTTCGCTCGGATCCAGATCGCGCAAGGGAGTTACTCGCAGATTGTCGATATAGACCTGGATTGTCCCGTTCTCCAGAAGCGAGACCAGCTGAACGACAGGAATAACCGCATTCCCCTTGGGATCGTAAAACACCTCGACGGTGTTCCACTTGTTCACAAAGTCAGCCCCACTGGCCAGTTGATTCGTACCCATGGAGCCGTCGATGTCCGCCAGTGTCTGGCCGGGACGGGCATCCAATACGCCCAGCGAAACGGCCACAGGCGAGTCGGTCATGTTTATTGAACAGTCCACACGGACAAGGCCATCCCCGGTCTCGATGGCGGGACCGTACATTGTAAGTCCATAACCCGGATGCAGAGATACACGGATGCCCACGCCATCGTTTAGTTCCGGGTCGAGTGCGCCTTTCCAGGGGACGTTTACATACTGATGCGTTGCCTGGGTCAGTCCTGGCGGATTGGTGAAGAGAAGATCGGGTGAGGGCGCTGTGAAGTGAAGGATCACGGACTCGGCCTGGACTATTGGGGATACCTGACTGAGGAGTGCAAAGGAGAGTAAGACTGGAAACAGGCAGGTGCGTTTCATGATACTTTCTCCCTCTGACGGTTATTATCTTCAATATATCGCAGAAGCACGAATTTGTCAGCGAAATTTTTCAAATTGTTTCGCTCAGGCCGGACAACGCATGTCTAGGGAATTCAAGGGATTACGCACATGGGGCGCCCCGCGAATCATTGAATCTATATCTTTCCCTCCAACTGACATATAGTTGCGCCGGATAGTTTCGGATGATCGGCAGGTTGAATTGGAGATCCCGATGAATCGAATTTTCCATGGCACACGGCATAGAAATGATTTGTTCTGCTATTCGCTGATCCTTGCACCGTTGTTCCTGGTGAGCGGCGTAGACGCCGTTTCCCAGGAATCTCTTCAACAACGGATCGTGCATATCGGCAATCAAGATAACGATGAACAACAACTTCTGTTGCTGAGACAGCTGCGGGAAGAACTGCAACTTTCCCCCGAACTCCGCGCTGATGTGGACAAACTCATAGAGCAGGTCGACCGATATTTGCACACCCCGAAACTTGATTATTTCGGTTCGGCCATTCTGAAAACAGACTTTTGGGATTTCGGGATTTCCCCGGAATCGCCGTTCATATCTCTAACGTACTTGTATCATGCGCGGATGTTGCTGTGGTGCGGGATGGAATTCAGTGACGTCTGGTCCGTGCCTCACCGTCGGCGGGCCGTTTTCGACAAGGCGGTCGCGTGGCTTGAAAAGGCCAGGGACCACTTTCCACAGAATCGGATGATTCGCATGTACCTGGGTGAACCGATTCTCTGCGACCCACTGGAACCGCAAGTCCCCGATGCTCCTGACTGGGCGAGATTTCAGCGGGAAGGGTTGGAGCGTCTCGCGGATATCATCGAATGGTGGATCGACAACCGGATGCAGGAAAACGGGGAGTTCGGGGGCGGCTGGGGAGACGATTGCGAGATGTGGCGATGGTGGACACCGATTCTGATCGGATTCGAATCCCCCAAGATCAACCAGGCACAGGCGCGTTTTTCCCGCGCGATTCTCAGCCAGGCACACATGAAAGACGGGTACAGCGC
>JAKPYU010000136.1 GCA_029568995.1 Candidatus Omnitrophota bacterium
CCGCACATTGGACGTGACGGTGACCTGGAATGTGCGCCAGATCCAGGAAGGCATCCGGCGGATCATGCCGGACGAACCGATTACGGTTCTCGCCATGGAAGACGCGGTGGCTTTGCGGGGACAGGTCAGCGATATCGGGCTGGTGGAACAAGCCGTGGAGATCGCCGAGGCGTTCTGCCCGAAGGTGATCAACCTGCTTTCGGTTCCCGGAACGCAGCAGGTTCTGCTGCAAGTCAGGATCGCGGAAGTCTCTCGAACGTTCCGAAACGAAAAGGGATTCAACTTCCATATCAATGATGAATCCTTCTTTGGTTCCTCACTGCTGGGGGGGCTGGTCAGCCCGGATCCGAATGCAGCCGAAGTCTCGGTCAGCGATTCGGTGACGCTGTTTTTTGGACTTCCGAAGGCGCATGTGAGCGCATTTATCCAGGCGCTGAAGGAGAACGGACTGATGCATGTCCTGGCCGAGCCGAACCTGATCGCCCGGAGCGGTGAGACCGCCAGTTTCCTGGTCGGAGGGGAGTTCCCGATTCCCGTGGCGCAAGGCGGGGCGTTGACCAATGCCATTACCATTGAATACAAGGAATATGGAATCAAATTGAATTTCACCCCGACCGTCGTAACCCAGGAGACCATCCACCTGGAAATCACTCCCGAAGTGAGCGACCTGGATTTTGCACAGGGAATCAAAGTCAGCGGATTCACGATTCCGACCATTGTGACTCGTCGCGCACACACGGTTGTGAAGATCAATAACGGACAGACTTTCGCGATTGCCGGGCTGATCAGCCAGACCAAGCAGAAGACACACCGGAAGACCCCCGGACTGGGGGATGCACCGGTAGTCGGCGGGCTGTTTCGGAACAGCGAACTGCGGTCGCAGGAGACCGAACTCCTGATTATGGTTACGCCCCATCTGATCGAGCCGCTTGACCCGAATAAGACTTACCCCATGCCCGGCGATTCAATGCCGCCGGCGGATTATGGATTCGATTCCAAGCAGATTCCCGAACCGAAGGCGGAAATCTCCGCTGCGGACTCGGAGACGGATCTGAAGTTGCGCATGGCAGAGGTTGATGCCGATTCCGGAAAGACCCGGCCAACGCAGATCAAGAACTCAAAAGGAAGAGTCAACGAAACGGGTGCGTATTCCGGGAAAGGAATCGCGATCGAGAAGTAACGGAGTGGAAGTCATGGACAAAGAAAGAAATTACGAATTACGAATTACGAATTACGAATTGAAGAGAAAGAAAAGGACGCCGTGGACAGGCACGGAAACGAGACGAAGCGGGTCGGTTTTGCCGATTGTGAGCGTGAGCCTTGTCTTGTTCTTTCTGATGTTGGCATTTGCGTTGGACCTGGGGATGATCCAACTGTCGAAGAGTGAATTGCAGAATGCGGCGGATGCGGCTGCCCTGGCGGGGGCCGCACAGCTACTGGATGAGGATTTCCTGGACGGGACGAAGAACCAGAGCGATGACATTGTCGACAGCCGTGATTTTGCGCAGTCGTTCGCGGGGCAGAACTATGCGGCGGGGCGGTTCCTCTCCATCGACCGGAATGATTCAAACGATCCAAATGGTGGAGTGCTTGTGGGATACCTGGCCAATCCGAAGGACCTGAACAGCCCGATGGAGACCGACGGAGTGCCGGAATACAATTCGGTGCAGGTTCGAGCGGAGCTGGCCCAGGTGATTAACGGTCCGCTGGCGCTGTTCTGCGGCGCGTTTCTTGGCATGGATGAAGTC
>JAKPYU010000165.1 GCA_029568995.1 Candidatus Omnitrophota bacterium
CTCGCCGAAAACCCGGATGGAATCCGCAGGGAAGCCGGTCAGTTTGGAAAAGAACTCCTGAACGGCCTGATCACGCTGTTGTCTGGGATTTTCGTTGGATCTTTCCTCGCTCGTTTGGCTTTTGATGGTCGCCGAAGTACCCACCGGAATCAATTCGGGATATCGGAAGTGGCGCTCCGCATCCGACACGTTTTTCTCCCAGTCGTGCCGGGCGCCGTGCAGGTGAGATCGAAATCGCCGCACCAACAGAGCGATATGCCCTCCCAGACTCCCCCGGTAGGTATGGACCTCGTCCAAGACGAGGAATCGGCACCGGTGGTTGGCGAAGATCCCCTCCCGGTCCGCTGGACGCACCAGGAGATATTCCAGCATCATATAGTTCGTCAGCAAGATGTGCGGAGGTTTCTCCCGGAGTCGTTGCCGCTCCTCTTGTGAGGTGCTGCGATCGTATTTAGCCACGGAGACGACACCCGAGAATTTCGACTTCTCCAGATAATCCTGAATCCGCTGCAGCTGGTCGTTGGCCAGGGCGTTCATGGGGTAAACCAGAATGGCCGTGAGGCCCGGTCGGTGATAGCGGAGCGAATCCTCGATCGCATTTTGGATGACTGGCAACAAGAAGGCTTCGGTCTTGCCCGATCCGGTACCCGTCGTGATGACCACGGGACGAGCGACAGGTGAAAGCAGCTCGGTGATGGCGTCCGATTGGTGGGAATAGGCGGACAGGTCTTGAGTCCGCTCTTCCATCACCGCCGCCAATTTAGGATCCAAACCCAACTCTCGCCATGCCTTGCCCGCACAGAACGGACGATGGGCCTGATAAAAAGGCTCCTGAGCCAGGAAGAGGGGACGATCCAGCTCCTTTTCCAGCGCCTCCCGCAGCGAGGGGTCCTTGGCTCGAAATTCAGTTCGTAGGTGTTCCCGATATTCGTCGATTACATGGTCAAGGGTGCGGATAGGGTGCAGTGGCATATTCCTTGTCCTCAGCTGTTAACTGTTGGTTTCGAGTTCATCACCAATCAGGCTAATGCCTGTCGATTGGAATCCCACGATAGCGCCGATTACGTCGTCATCGTTTTCTGAGATGATGGAGGGATCGGCTGAATGTGCCAATTCCAATAACACTCGGACGGGGCGGAGGAAATCGGATCGATACTTTTTAGGAGTTTCTGATTGGAGTGTCAGCACTTCAAACTTCTTCGGGCCGACCTCACGGATCGCAAAGCAAAATCCTATCCCTTTCTGCCACAACAAATCTCCAGCATTCACCTCAGCCTTACTAAAAACAGTCTGCAGCAATTCCACCCGATTCAACCAAGCTTCTAAACGCCCCAAAGCGGCTCCACAGTGTAAGAAAGCTTCCAGGGCATCAAGGTAATCACAGAACTCAATTTCCTCCATATCCATGGACGCCGAGCCGGTTACAAGAAGCATGGATTGCAGATTCTCGGTCAGAATCACATCATCTCCGTTGAATCCCCAGAGCCTGGGCAATCGTTGCATGGCAAGAATTGCGGTCAATATGAAGCGAGGTTGCCCTGAATCAATAAGACCATACTGAATATTCCAGAGCCAAATCAGGCAAACGCTGGCCATGTCTGTCGTGTAAAAACAACGAGCAAACTCCACCGGATTTTGATTGTCTAATCGGACAAAATACCCTGTTGGCGAAGCTGACCCTTCCCCTGCATCGAAGAATGCGTGACTCCAGAGACGCTGGCTCAGTTTGATGTAATCTTCATCCGCTAGCCATCGTTCATACCAGCCGGTCGTGAGAAGAATTCCAACAACCTCCCAGTCTCGGGCCGAATGTTCAATGGATCGAGCGTTTGCGTATTCAGGCTGTGTCATCCGATCGACAATCGCTTCGGCTAGCTTTTTCATTTTTGTCGCTGTCGCCTTACTCGGCGTTTCCTGAAGCGATACCGTTTTCTCGAATCCCGCTGGGTTCGCATCTCTCAATCGCTCGACTTGTTCCTCCTCCGAAAGCAGCTCACCACAACCGCCTTTATCCTCTACATACAAACCGTACCACCGGAGCAACAAGCGCCTCAAACCATCGACCCGACTCGTTAAATGAATCCCCGCCCTGATTCCTGGCAAATTCGGACGATACAATGTCGGTGGTGATTCGAAGATTTGTTCGGGTCGGAGTGAGGGTTTTCCACTGTCTATTCCTGTCTGAGCATGGCCGGTCGGTTGTTTGTGATGTACTCCAGAAACCAGCTCGAGATCATCCTTGAGTAGCCGGAGAATCGTGATCCACGCTTCGCTTGACCACCGCTCTTGGCGAACATGCTGTCGGATCCCCGCTTCCACATTTCTTTCCGCCGACGATTTCGCCAGCTCGAGTTCATGGTCTACCCACGCAGGCGCAGCAGCACACATCTCCCCATTCACATATCCTCGGACGATTACTTGGCCAGCGGAATCCAGACCCCCGAGTTGCAGATGTCCCGGTCCAACCATTCTGAATGGAGATTCATACTCATCCACCCAGCATCCAGCGATCTGGGCGTCAGCCGGAGAATAGAATATACTCAGCGTTCCATCTTCGAATCGACAACCGGTCACACAAAGAGTCGGTCGCTGCAGCAATGGATGAATGAGCTCGGCTCGTGATCGTAACTCTAGTGGCACGTCGACCAGTTCGAGTTCGGAGACAATCAATTGGTCGAATTCTGCTGCGGTCATGCGCTGTAGAATCATCAACTCCGCATTCCCTTTGCCCAGCAAAGCAGCTCGGCTGCAATTGGCGCTTCCGGCGAACAGCCAGACCTGATCTTGCTTCCGGAAGGCATAGAATTTTGCATGGAGAAAGCCGATGGCCTCTTCTCCTTTCCGATAAGTGACACCCTGAACAGAGACGTCCGGCGTCAAATCGGCAAATGCCTCACGACTGAGCGTGCTGCGATTGGGCTGGACCAGCAACGTGGTCTTGGTAACCGCAAATTGTGTCTTCAGCTCCTTCAGAGCGCAGACTTCATCGTCATAGAATGGGCTGCAGATAATAAGCTCTTCGAAGTTCCGCTCGGTAAGCACGGCTTCCAGTTGGTTGAGCAAGGCCTGATCTCCAGGAAACCATCCCAAGAGACCTGACGGCGGGGCCAGATCTACGGCCCACGAGTGCACATTGCTAGTAAAAGCGGCCAACGATTCTCTCCGGATGGCGTCGTGTAACGGGACGGAATGAATGATCTTTTCGAGATAGATCTGAAATGCGGCAAACGGTGCTGTTTCGTTCTGATCCGTATCGAACTGAATCCAAGTTTCACCATTCTCTCGCCAGCCACCCACCCCCAGATTTCCACTGCCCACGAACAGAATTCCCCGCTTCTTCCCGGAAAGAAATATCGCCTTGGGGTGAAAGCAGCCTGTTCCCGCCATCAAAATTGGCACAACTCGATAGCGCCACCCCAGCTCCCCAAGACTGCCGGATTCATGCGCATAGGCCTGCTGGGCGCACTGCGCATCGGCGAAGATGGTGATGGCCGGATTGCCGGCCTGAATCAATCTCGGCAGAACCAACCGCTCAAAAAACAAAAAACCCATCCCATAGGTCAAGATGACCACATGGGTGAGGTCGTGCTCTTCGGTGATGACACTTAATATGTCTCTTCTCAACGCAGCGCTCCGAATTCTCGAAGGAATCTCCATCCTCGATCCGAGGTCTCATAGCCGTTCTGATGATGTCTCAAAAAGCCGATATCAGCGAGAACGGAGAGCAGGCTGGTCAAGCGGGTGATGCTATAGCCGGCTTCGATCCGAATACCGGTTGGACACAAAAGGCCCTCTTCCACATACAATCGGAGTGAGCATTTCTGGCCTTCCCCCATTTTTCTCAGCGTCGTCACTAGATGCGGTTGGATCACCATATGCTCCAACACAAAACGGAGAAGAGAAACGAGAGAATGCCCTCGTTCGATGAAAATCTGATCGAATATTTGGCAAACGCACCAATCGGGTAAAGAGCCTTGAAGGCATTGTCCGGCTTCCGTTCTTCGATGACTGGCCTGTCGATGGCTGACCACCATCAGCGCAATGGCGAATATAGCCTTGTCCCCTGGAGACAGGAGTCCGACCTGTCGTGGAGGCAACGGGATCCGCCACCACTTATCAGAGTCGAAGGTTGAGTAAAAATCCTCAATCGAAAGAGTCCACCGAAATTGATTTACTCCGAGGGTTCTGATGAGAGTCGAAGGGATTGCGCTGTCTTCGGTCAACTTGTGAATTGCCCCAGTCAGAGGCATGGGACCGTTGGATTCAAGAAGATCCACCAAACCCGTCAGCAATAGCTCCTGGGCGTAGTGGATCCGGCGGCGGAGTTCGTACTCCTGCCAGGCCCACCGGACAGCCTGATGTTCGTTTCGTTCATCGGTGAGGATTGCCTGAAAATTCCGAACGAGCAAGCCGTCGGCATGGTTTGGTTGATCGAAACACGATTGCAACACCCAGAGCACGGTTGAGCGGAAATTTGCGTAACCTTCCGCCGTCTGACCGTGGAGTGATGGTATGAAAAACGCCCGCTCCAACAGTTCCCGCTCAGCCGAACAGCTTGCATGATGCAGCCCGTTCACCGAAAACCAATGGCCCTCTTCCTCAACCATTTGCCGGGTTACAAGACCACCCTGCAGAACATATTGACGGAGGGGTGAATTCCTGAGTGCGGATTCCCGACAGTCATGGATTTCTTTTCCAAGTCCGACGACCCGAAAGGGGAATACATCTTCCGGATCATTCGCAATTAAGCCAAAGGACCGGGCTGGCGATGAGTAGATATTGAGAGAAGTCCCCCCCTTGGCAAATTCACCCTCGAAACGAGCCTCCTGGTTGAACGCATTCAGGATTTCTCTGTAGTTCATCGAGTTCAATATACCCGTGGTGTCGTCGGCCAGATTCGCCCCTTGCAATTGCGATGCGGCCAACACCACGAATTCCATTCTTTTGAGTGCTGCCAAAAAATTGTTACGATCGAACCGCCAGCCTTCTGTAGCCCCCGCCCCGGTCTCCAGGCTGAATGCACCCAGAAGCCAGGGAATCAGACTGAAATAGCGAGCCCGGGGTGAAACAGTCGTCAGCCCACCCACCCAGTCCAGTTCCAAATTCTGATCCAGAATTCGAATCCCCAGGATGTCCAAACCCCGGGTTGTTTCGGATGATCCCGCATTCCAGAAAATCATTGATCACCCATTTGGTGGAACATGGCAGAGAGTCGTAATTTAATTACTGCCCACTCACTGGTTAACTGCTGCCCCGATAGACATATCGTGTACCTCGTCTTTGTCCTTCCACTTCTGCATACCCTTCTTTGACCAATTGAAGCAGTATGGGGCGTACTTCGGCTGCAGAGAGATTCAGGGCCGCTTGAGCGTCAGCGCTGTTGATTACCCCCTTTTTTTTGAGCAACGTCAGTAGAGTATGTAAGGAAGAATCTTCTGCTCCAATAGACTTTTCTTGATCTACAAACTGAAATACCTTTTGAGGTTCCGACACTCGGTGGGGGGAGAGACAGGGATAATCAAGCACCGGGTGAGGCAGGTTCTCATTCAGCGGGATGTCCCAATACGGATCATATTTCTGAATAAATGCGCTATGTCCAATTGCTTTTAATTCATCAAATTTTTCCAGACATGCCCGTAATGCTTGTGGATAACTAGCATGACTGAACGAGTGAAGAATGTAATCGTATTGATTTCTGTCAAGTCCATAAGCATCAGCAACAGCGGCATCAATCACAGATCGAACTTCCCACCTTGAATGGTCATCGAACAAAACGGGCCATGTAAAAGGTTCTCTTTCCTTTTCCCGCCAATTGTGTCCAACTTGATCTTGCCAGAGTTTTATGAAGCCGTCATGGTTGCAGGTCAGCCGTAGCGCTGAATGAACCATCAAGCCAGTGAGCAGTTTCTCTGTCATTGGTACTGGACATCCTTTCAGGATGAAAAGGCTCAGGTTAGCAGACGCTCTCTGTCGCAATATCCAATCAAAAGAGAACGAGTTCAAACACGCAAGTAACAATAGTGCTTGTGAATTAGCACGCACCTGGGGTTTCCGTTCGCAG
>JAKPYU010000169.1 GCA_029568995.1 Candidatus Omnitrophota bacterium
GCGGAGAAAGCCCGCACGATTCTGGACCGCCTGCCGGACCGCCAGTCCGCATCCATTCCCCTTTTGTACCTCGCCTGGAAAACCTACGGCTGGCTGTCACCGGAGGCCCTGGAGGAAGTGGCCGCATTGACCGGGCTTTCCTCCGCAACCGTTGAGGGAATCGCCGGCTTTTACACCATGTTTCCGCTCCGACCGCGCGGCAAATACCACATCGAAATCTGCGATAACATCTCCTGTTACATCAATGGTGCTCCCGATCTCCGAGACCACCTTCGGAAGAAATTGGGGGTCGATTTCGGCCAAACCACCTCGGATGGCCGATTTACGCTCGATCATGTCGAATGCCTGGGGAATTGCTGTGAGGCCCCCTGTATGCAGATCAATGGCAAGGAGTACGGCAAATTGACCGTACGGAAGATAGACGAAATCCTGGAATCCCTGGACTGAGCAACTTCGATGGCTGCGTCTGAAACACTCTTGCTTTTGAAAGACCTGGACCTGACCGGCCCCCGCAATCTGGAAGCATATCGTCGGATCGGCGGATACGAGGGCCTTTCGAAGTGTCTCCGGGGTCTTACTCCGGACCACGTGATTGACGAGGTGAAAAAGTCCGGCGTGCGGGGTCGTGGCGGTGCCGGATTCCCCGCCGGTGTGAAGTGGGGCTTTGTCCCGAAAACGACTCCCAATCCAAAATACCTGGTCTGCAACGCGGACGAAGGCGAACCGGGAACCTGCAAAGACCGGGTCCTGATGCAATACGATCCGCACTCCGTCATTGAAGGCTGCCTGATCGCCGCGTACGCCATCGCGGCCCACCATGTTTTCATTTACATTCGCGGCGAGTTCTGGGGGATTGCGGAGATCCTGGAACATGCCGTTCAAGAGGCCTGTCGCGCCAACCTGGCGGGCAAGAATATCCTGGGAACCGAGTATTCCTGCGATGTGATTGTCTACCGGGGTGCAGGAGCCTACGTTTGCGGAGAGGAATCGGGACTCCTGACCTCTTTGGAGGGAAAGCGCGGCAATCCGCGCAACAAGCCGCCGTTCCCGGCGGTGGAAGGTCTCTATCGAGCGCCCACGGTTGTGAACAATGTCGAGACCCTTGCCTGCCTGCCCTCGATCATGCGCAACGGCGCGGCCTGGTATGCCTCGCTCGGAACTGAAAAAAGCAGGGGAACCAAGCTCGTGGCGGTCAGCGGGCATGTACAGAAACCGGGTGTCTTTGAAATCGAGTTGGGAAAAATCACGCTTCGAGAGATCATTGACAACCTGGCCGGTGGTGTCCGGCAGGGGCATTCCATCAAGGCGGTCATTCCCGGCGGCTCCTCCATGCCGGTCCTTCTTGCGGACCAAATGGACATTCCGTTCGATTACGAGTCCGTGGCAGCGGCGGGGTCCATGCTGGGGTCCGGGGCAATTGTTGTTCTGGACGATACGGTGGATATGGTGGACTTCGCATTGCGTCTGGCGAAGTTCTATGCGCACGAATCCTGCGGCCAGTGCACCCCGTGCCGGGAAGGAACCAGGTGGCTGGTCGAGATCCTGAAGGCGATTCACGAGGGTCGGGGACATCCCGACGACCTCGAAACGATACAAGAACTGTTTGAAACCGAGTTGACCTCCATCTGCCTGTTGTGGTCGGCGGTGGTCATGCCGGTACGCGCGTTGATCGAGAAATTCGGAGAGGAATTCAGAACCGCGATTGCCCGTGGAACTCCCGATCTGAGCCGAATGGGACAACCCGGCAGTCCGGTATCTGTGCTGGCAGAATGAAAGATCCGCATTCAGGCACGGTGATCCATCCGATGGCACGCCCCTTCGCGGGGGATGTGTATGCTATAGAACTGAAACGGCCCGAAACGTTCCTGAAACCGGTCACAGCCACGATTGATGGGCAATCGATCACCGTGGAGGCTGGAACGACGATCCTGCAGGCGGCGCAGATTCTCGGTATCTATATTCCTCATTATTGCTATCACCCCGCCCTCAGCATTGTCGCCAGCTGCCGCCTGTGCCTGGTGGAGGTCGAGAAAAGTCCCAAGCTGGTCCCCTCCTGTTCGACGCCCGTCGGTGAAAGGCAAGTGATCTACACCCGGAGCGACAAGGCCAGGCGTGCACGTGAACAACAGATGGAGCTGCTGCTAATCAACCATCCCCTCGATTGCCCCGTATGCGACCAGGGTGGGCATTGCCAGCTCCAGCGATACAGCATGGATCATGGAACCGACGATTCCCGGTACCGGTTCCCGAAACGCACTTATCCCAAGCCGAATCTCGGTCCCTTTGTCGACCTGGAACGCAACCGCTGCATTCTCTGTACCCGTTGCGTTCGATTTCTGGAGGAGATCGCCGGGAATGCCGAGTTGGCCGTAATGAAACGCGGCAACGATGCGCTGATCGGTACATTCATGGAACGGCCTCTCGAAGGGGAATTCTCCGGCAACACGATTGACCTCTGTCCGGTGGGCAGTCTGACCGACAAGGTGTTTCGATTCCGGGCGCGGATCTGGGAACTGGAATCGACCCCGTCCGTATGCCCGCACTGCGCGGTCGGCTGCAATATCCTGTTGGACAGCCGCCGACGCACACATGAATTGTTGCGTATCACGCCGCGCAGCAATCCCGATGTGAACGGCCCGTGGATCTGCGACAAAGGCCGGTTCGGTTTCGATTTGACGAACAGCAGGCTCCGAGTCCGGTCTCCCCTGGTGAAGCGCGACGATGAGCTGAAACCGCCTGCCGACGGCACGGATGTCATGGACATTGTCGTCGGGCAGTGGAAAGCAATCCGGGATCGACATGGCGCTGGAGCCTTGGCCGGGCTCGTCTCGCCCCGCAAGACCAATGAATCGCTTTACCTGTTCCAGCGACTTTTCCGCAGGGTGATCGGGTGCGGCAATATCGACCACCGCATGGACCGGATCTGTTTCGATGATGAAGACGGCTACCTGCACTCCGTACGGATCGGGGCACGGAACGATCCCATCGGCGAGGTCCGCAGGGCCGAGACGATTCTCCTCATGGGTTCCGATCTCCCGAACGAACTGCCGATCCTGAATCTTCAGGTCCGGCAGCGGATTCATCACGGCGCAACGCTGTTGGTGGCGCACAACCGGGGCGGTTCGTATCGAGATCTGGCCGCTCGGTACTGCACTTATCGTCCGGGCACGGAAGTTGATTTCCTCTCTGCGCTGTTTTTCCTTCTGGTTCAGGAGAAAAATGCCGGATTTCCAGGAATGCTGATAGAGACTTACAGAGATTTCGACTGCGCCGCCGTGGCAAAGCGCTGCGGCGTGGGGATAGAGGCGTTGCAGAACCTGGCGCGGACGTTGGCGAACGAAGGCAACGCGACATTGCTGCTCGGTGAAGAGGCCTGGGCTGCACCGAATGGGATTCAGATCGTTCGTGCTTTCGCAAACATCGCCCGCGTGATGGGGCTTTCCGATGAGCATCATGTCGGAATCAACCTGCTGCTGCGCCATTCCAACAGCCGGGGCGCAATGGAAATGGGCGTGCTGCCTCATCTCGGCGCCGGGCTTGGTCCGGTCGATCCCAAGGGGAAAAACACACATCGCATTCTGCAGGCCGCTGCCGAAGGGGAAATCAAATCGATTTTCATTCTCGGAGAGGATTTGATTGCCCGATATCCAGACCGCGCACTGGCGGAAGAGGCATTGAACCGTGCGGAATTCGTTGTGGTGGCAGATACGTTTGTTCACGAGACCGCTCGCGCAGCGGATGTCTTTCTGCCGATTGCGACATTCGATGAAATACAAGGTTCTTACACCAATGTGTCGGGAAAGATCCAGCGGGCGGAACGTGCGCTGGTTCCGCTTTCCGGCACGGCGACCGCGTTGCGGTTGCTCCAGGTGGCGGCACGACGGTTCGGGGCGGAATGGGATACGCTGACACCTCCGGCGGTTTTCGACATTCTGCGCCAGGAAATTCGGACACCGTTTCCGTCGAACGGTATCGACGACTACCTTCCTTTCGATATGCGGGGTGAGAATCCCGACGACATGGAAGGGTTGAGGCTGCAAAGGGGGCCAGCGCTGTTCGACCGCACAGAAGACGCGCTTCAAACACCGGCGCTTGCAGCCCGCAGCGTCCCCTGCACGGCAAGACTCTCCCCAAAAGATGCCCGGAACTTGGGCCTCTTAACCGAAAAGCCAATCGTCGTTGAGTCTCCCGGCGGACGTGTTACCATCCCGTTCATTATTGACAGCAACACGCCAGCAGGCAGCGTCGTAATTCTCGGAGAATATGACGAACTCGGCATCAACCGTCTGTCATCGCGCGGAAATTGCCGAGTCAGGATTCTGCAGGAGGGAGAGTAGAGGAAGAATTTCCTCCCCCGAAGATCGGGGGAGGTGAGGTGGAGGTTGATCGGTCCGATATTTCCCTCCCCGTTGACGGGGAGGGTCAGGGTGGGGTTGATCGCTTCTGCAAGTTGATCTGCGAGAAGAACATGGAAACCTTGGTGGTCCTGCTCATACATCTGGTGAAGATCGCTGTCGTATTCGGCATTTTAATGGGATGTGTCGCGTACGCGGTGCTGCTGGAGCGGAAGCTGCTCGGACGGCTTCAGGTCCGTTGGGGACCCTGCCGTGTCGGCCCATTCGGATCACTTCAGCCGATTGCAGACGGACTCAAGCTCTTTCTGAAAGAAGAGATCATTCCGACTCGTGCGGATCGGTTCCTGTTCATCCTGGCCCCACTTCTGTCTATGGGACCGGCGCTGCTGGCGATTGCGGTGGTTCCGTTTGGAGATACCTTCGACCTGTTCGGGCTGCTGAAAAAGCCAATCCTTCTGCAAATTGCAGACATTCACGGTGGGATTCTGTTCATTCTGGCGTTGACCTCCGTCGGCGTCTACGGGATTTTTCTCGCCGGGTGGAGCTCCGATAATAAGTATTCCCTGTTGGGTGCATTGCGTTCCTCGGCGCAGATGATCAGCTACGAATTAGTGTTGGGATTATCGATTGCCGTAGCCCTGATGGCTGCCGGGGATGTCAGTCTGCGGAATATCGCACTCTCGCAGGGAGAAGGATTCTGGAACTGGTGGATCGTCAGCCCGAAATGGCTTGTCCTGCCCGGCATACTGGGCTTTTTCCTGTACCTGATTTCTGCATTTGCGGAAACCAACCGGATCCCGTTCGATCTACCGGAAGCCGAAACGGAGCTGGTCGCCGGATACCATACGGAATACAGCAGCATGAAATTCGCCATGTTCTTCATGGCGGAATACTGCAATATCATTACGGTGTGCTGCATTGCGGTGACCCTGTTTCTGGGCGGTTGGCATGCCCCGTTCCCGTTCCTGCCCTCTGGGGGTCTGTTTGGCCCGGTCTGGTTCGTGTTGAAAGTTTTCACCCTGGTGTGCGTGTTTATCTGGGTTCGCGGGACGTTGCCGCGACTTCGGTACGATCAGCTGATGCAGTTCGGATGGAAAGTAATGCTGCCCCTGGCGATTGCGAATGTCCTCCTGGCAGGCGGCGGCATTCTGCTGTATGAAATGTGGACTGGTTCATGAAGCGTTGATTGGACGCAAGAAGGTGTCCGAGAGATGATGCTGAATGCGTTATACTTCTGGTTCTTCGGGACGCTGGCCGCAGTGTGCGGCCTGGGTGTTGTTCTGTCTCGTCATCCGATGCACAGCGCCATTTCCCTCATCGGGACTATGCTCGCCATCGCGGCCCTGTTTCTCCAGCTGCACAGCGAATTCCTGGCGTATGCCCAGGTCATTGTCTACACAGGAGCGGTCATGGTCTTGATCGTATTCACAATCAGCCTGCTGAACCTGCGCCAGAGTGCCGGGAATCCGATGTGTCCCAGCCGATGGTGGGGAGTCGGGTTCGTCGGGCTGTTTCTGCTGGTGTTCTGCGTTTATCAGTTGGTAGACAAATCATACGGTTTCGCCGGTCCTGGACGACCGTCCGTGTCGGCAGGCTACGGAGAAGTCCCCACGGTGGCCCGTTCGCTGTTCACAACGTACCTGTTTCCATTTGAATTCGTCGCCGTTCTGCTCACGGTGGCCGTGGTCGGAGCGACGGTTCTGGCCAGGCGGGACCCGGAAACGCATCCCACGGAACAGGAGGAACAGAAGTGATTACCCTCAGTCACTATCTCTTTCTCTCCATGTTGCTGTTCGCCCTGGGCGTGACCGGCCTGATGGTGCGTCGAAACGCCATCATCCTGCTGATGTCGGTGGAACTGATGCTGAATGCCGCAAATCTGGCGATGGTTGCGTTTGCCCGATTTCGTCCCGTTCCATCTTCGGCGGATAACGGAATGGTGTTCGTATTCATGGTCATGGCGGTCGCCGCGGCAGAGGTGGCAATCGGCCTCGCCATTTTGATCAATCTGTATCGACAAAGGCGGACAGTAAACGCCGACGAATTAAACGTACTGAGCGGCTGACGGAAGGTACGGATCGAACGCGATGAGTGAATTGGCTGTTCCCATACTTGGCATTCAGGGAATCATGCCGGAGCTGATTCTCAGCATTGTTGCCGCTGTTGTCCTTCTGCTGGATATGATAGCAGGGGATCGGGAAGGTCGCGGTGCGCTGAGCCTTTCGGTAGCCGGACTGATTCTGGCATTCATCGCCACGTACGGGGTGGATGGAAAACTCGTTTTCTCTTCCCTGTTAGTCAACGACAATTTTTCCGCTTTGGTGGATCGTGTGTTTCTCATGGCCGCGTTTCTCGTCACGCTGGTCAGCCGCTCTTATCTGGCAAACTACGGACTGGCGAAAAGCGAGTACTTTGTCCTGGTGCTGCTGGCGACCGTCGGCATGATGGTGATGGGGGCAGCCACGGATTTCATCACGATCTTTCTCGGCCTGGAAATGCTGTCGCTTTCTCTGTACGTGCTGGCCGGTTTTTTCAAGAAGGATGTATTTTCCGGGGAAGCCGCGTTCAAGTATTTCATTTTGGGCGCGTTTGCGACGGGATTCACGGTGTTTGGGATTACCTTTGTTTTCGGGGCGCTGGGGACCACGAATTTCGGGGCCATTGCCCGGGCGCTCAACGGCGGATCGCCGCAACTCTTCTCCGTCCCTTCCCTTCTCTTCGGCTTGGCCCTGATTCTCGCCGGACTCGGATTCAAGATCTCCCTGGTTCCGTTTCATACCTGGGTTCCCGATGTCTATACCGGTGCACCGACTCCGGTGACGGCACTGATCGCAACCGGCTCGAAAGCCGCCGGATTCGCCGCCCTGGTACGCATCTTCATGATTACCTTCCCCGGCAGCTTCGAGTACTGGGGGGCAGCGTTCTGGTGGCTCGCCCTGTTGACGATGATCGTGGGGAATCTCTTTGCTCTTGTTCAGGTAGAGATCAAACGAATGTTTGCGTATTCGTCCATTGCAAACGGCGGCTACCTGGCAATGGCCTTTCTCTCCCATTCGGATGTGGGAATCAAGGCATTGCTCTTCTATCTCTTCGCTTATACCTTTATGACCGTGGGTGTGTTCGGAGTGGTCGCTCTGGCAGGACGGAGAGAACGACTGCTCATCAGTGAATACGCCGGGTTAAGCCGCGAAAATCCGTTCCTCGCAGCGGTGATGAGCCTGTTTCTCTTGTCTCTGGCCGGGATGCCCGGTACGGCAGGATTCTTCGGCAAGTTCTACCTCTTCGCCGGGGCGATTCGCTCCGGATATTTGGGCCTGGCCCTGGTGGGCATCCTGACCACCATTATCTCCTTCTACTATTACCTGCGCGTCGTTGTGTATATGTACATGCGTGAAAGCGAAACACCGCGCGATGCGCAACCACTCACCGGGTCGGGCCGAACGGCTTTGGTACTCGCCGCGGCAGGAGTGTTGATTCTGGGATGTTTCCCGAATCTGATCTGGATCTCTATTGAGCGGATTTTCTGAAAGGCGTCTAGTATGGAAGGCGGACAGGAAATCATAACGGCGGTCGAGACAGTGGAGCCTCTCCGGTGGGTCTGGCTCGTTTGGCTGGTACCGCTTTTTCCGGCGGCAGCAACGGTCTTGAACGGCCTGCTGGGCCGGAAGGTGATCCGTGACCGCACCGGACAGATCGCCACTTTCGCCATGCTGGGTTCTCTGATCGTCTCCCTGCTCTGTATCTGGGACATCGCGCGGACGGGGCAACCTTACAATGTCGATTACTTTACCTGGATCGGCGTTGGGGATTTCCAACTGCCGTTCGGATTCTATGTAGACCAACTGACCGCGGTCATGCTCTTTGTCGTCTCCGGTGTGGGGACGGTGATTTTCCTTTACGCCATCGGCTACATGCACGGCCATCCGGGGTATTGGCGGTTTTTCACCTATATGCCCCTGTTCGCTACCATGATGTTTCTTCTGGTTCTCGGTAATTCCCTGCCCGTTCTTTTTGTCGGCTGGGAGGGTGTCGGGTTATGTTCGTACCTGCTGATCGGCTATTTCTTTGACCGCGATTATGCCGCCCAGGCCGGACGAAAAGCGTTTGTTGTCAACCGGATCGGCGATTTCGGATTCCTGCTTGGAATGTTGCTGCTGTATTGGACGCTCGGATCGCTGGAGTTCACCGATATCTTCGAGCGCGCCCCGAATGTCTACCCGGCAGGGTCGGTGATGATTACCGTGATTACCCTGCTGCTGTTTGTGGGGGCAACCGGCAAATCGGCGCAGATTCCGCTGTTTGTCTGGCTGCCCGATGCCATGGCGGGTCCCACACCGGTCAGTGCGCTCATCCATGCGGCTACGATGGTCACCGCCGGGGTCTATATGATCGCCCGGATGAATCTCCTGTACTGCCTCGCACCGATCAGTCTCCTGGTAGTCGGCACGGTCGGCGCCCTCACCGCGCTCATGGCTGCGACAATTGCCGTGACCCAGCGTGAGGCGAAAAGAATCCTGGCATACTCCACGATCAGCCAACTCGGATACATGTTCCTGGCGCTGGGAGTGGGCGCATTCGGCGCAGGCATTTTCCACCTGATGACCCATGCGTTCTTCAAGGCTTGCCTCTTCTTGAGCGCCGGAAGTGTCCTTCATGCGTTGCATCAGGATCGCGATGTCGATGTGTTCCAGGCGGGCGGATTGCGCTGGTACATGCCGATGACGCGGCTGACTTTCCTGGTTTCCACCATCGCCATCGCGGGCATTCCGCCGTTC
>JAKPYU010000174.1 GCA_029568995.1 Candidatus Omnitrophota bacterium
AGCCCCAATGTTCTTCGGGCGATTGAATGGGCCAATCAGATCGGCATGGTCACATTCGGCGTGACTGGCTATGACGGCGGGAAGCTGAAGAAGATGGCGCAGAGGAACTGGCATGTCCCATGTATGGATATGGGCATGGCCGAGGCCGTTCATGGGGTGGTGTTCCATTACCTGGTGGATGAGTTGCGGGAGCGGTTTAAGGCGGCGTGAGATCCGCCGGCGGAAGGGGACGGGACGGATGGGACAGATAAGACCAATGTGAATTGCCGGAGGTGTATCCATCATGAGATTCGGGATCGGTGTTGAGATCGGCGGGACAAAGCTACAGATGGGGATCGGATGCGGCGGTTCGGAACTTGCCGGGCGATGTCGGAAGAAGGTCGATCCCTCCAGCGGTGCGCAAGGGATTCTCCAGGAGCTGACCGGCATGGTTCCCGAACTCCTTCAGGATACCGGGATCTCCCGGTCGGATGTGGCGGGTGTCGGAATCGGGTTCGGCGGGCCGGTCGACAGCAAGCGTGGATATACCCTGGTCTCTCACCAGATTGAGGGATGGGACTCCTTTCCTCTCCAAGAGTGGGCGCAGGAGCAGTGGGGATTTCCAACGAGTATCCAGAATGACGCCAGCCTCGCCGGATATGCAGAAGCCATTGCCGGAGCCGGCAAGGGATGCGAGCGAGTGTTCTACATGACCATCGGAAGCGGCATCGGCGGCGGCTGGATTCATCAGGGAATCATTGATGAGGGGCAGGGGCTTGGAGCGGCGGAAATCGGCCATAACTGGGTTCCCAATCCGGTGACCGGGAAGCCCGAAAAGCTGGAATGGGTCTGCTCCGGCTGGTCCATCGGCAAACGCGCCGTCGAGTATCTGGAAAGCGGCAAACCTTCGGCAATCACCAACCTCGTGAATGGGAATCTTGAAGGAATCTCTGCGGAAATTGTTTACAGGGCCGCAGAGATGGACGACCCGCTTGCACTCACCGTCCTCGGAGAAACCTGCGAGACACTGGGCCTGGCTATTGCGAATGTTTTTGCCTTGCTGCACCCTGAGAAAGTGATCATCGGCGGCGGGGTGTCTCTTATGGGGGATCTGTTCTGGGAGCGGTTGAGGGATGCGGTTGGGAGACGGATGTTCGGGCCGTTCCGGGATTCCTGGTGCATCGCGAAAGCGGCGCTTGGTGAGGATGTGGTTGTGGTGGGGGGAGTACTATTGGCGCTTTCCGGGTAAGCACGGACGGACACGGACCAACACGGAAGATGTTTGGTGCGATCCGGTCCGTTTTCTGCATTGATAGGGGGGTGCTGTCATGATACATTCCAAGCAGTGATTCAATCCGGTGAAATCGACTCCCTTCGGGAACGGAGTGCATTTGATGAGACGATGGATATGGGTCTTCGTGCCGCTGATCTGTTGCAGTGGGGTTTTTGCAGGCGATTCGTACATCTTTCATTTAAAAAACGGTCAACGTCTTGTCGGTGAAATCGCCGAAGAGAATGATGCTTCCGTAACGATTGAAACACGGGATGGTCGCGTGACCGTGCGCAGGGAGGAAATAGAAAGCCGCACTCCGCATCTGGTTGACCGCGAGAAAATCGGGCAAGCCCAGCAATTCGTTGCGGACCGGCGGCATTTGGAAGCGATTCTGCTGTTTCGGGATGCTTATAGTGCTGCCCAGGACCCCCAGGTCAGGGAAGAGGGACGACGGAGAGTTGAGGAAGTGGCCGACCAATGGGTTCAGCAATCTTCCAGGCTTTCCGGGGCCGAATTGGATTGGTCGGATGCCGACAATCTCACGAAAATCGAAGGATTGATCGAGTCAGCCGATGTGCTGGAACGGCTGAAGGCGGAAGCCCGGCGGATTCGCGAGGTGAGAGCCGTGCATCTCGATTCCGTTGCAGAGGGGCTTATGAAGGAGGGGAAGTATGCGGAGGCCGTCGAGATCTACCGGGACCTGGAAAACCATGGATTTCCCCGTCCGTCCCAGCTGGCGAATGCCTGTCTCAGGCAGGCGATTCCCTTGACCGGTCCGCCCGACAAGGATTTTGCGAGAGCCTTGCGCCTCCTGGAGCAAGCGCAATCCGCCGATCCGAATCTTGTCCTCGTTCATCTTTATCTTGCCCATGTCTATCTGGAGCTGGACAATGTCGATGCCGCGATTGAGCAGCTTCGGATCGCCGCTCCTCGTTACGCCGAATTCGCCGGGACGGATAAGAATGTCTTTGACCGGGTGTTCAGACGCCTGGCGCGGGTTTCCCGTTTTCCTACATTTGCGCCCATCCCCACGGTTTCCCCGGCGCGAATTGCCAATCCGACGCAGACCACCGAGCAGAAAGTCCGGTTCTGGGTCTGGGATGCGAAACGAGCCTACTATTCGGGAACATGGAAGGACTTCTTCAAACAGAAGTGGCCTTACCTG
>JAKPYU010000186.1 GCA_029568995.1 Candidatus Omnitrophota bacterium
CAGGTCTCATGGTTTGGGATAAAATCGGGGGAAACAGGAGCCTTGCCTGTCTCCCCTGATCTGTTTTGGGGGAGCAGCAAAGAGTGCCTGAGCAGAACATCCAAGCCGGAGAGGTCTTGTTCTCTTTCTATAAGGAACTCCTATGAATCAAGAGAAATCTTCAAAAAAGAGAACCTCCACCAAAAAGAAAAGCAAGGGGCAATCCGAGGATCTATTCGAAGATCCATCCGTTGAACCCCTGCCTTGTATTCAATTGCCTGAAAGCCTGTTTGGGGGATTCGGGGAGATAGACCCTGAGAAATTAAGCCCTCTGGATCAGGCCCAGGATCTGATGTACGACGCCTGGGAGGCCCCGACACGACGGAAGGCGATTTCCCTGGCGAAAAAGGCCCTGAAAACATCGCCGGACTGTGCGGATGCCTACACTTTTCTTGCCGAAAACGCAGCAGAGACGCTCGATGAGGCAATCGGTCTGTATCAAAAGGCGGTCGAGGCGGGAAAACGTGCGCTTGGAGACGATGTCTTTGAGGAGTGTGTTGGAGACTTCTGGATGGTCCTGGAAACCCGACCTTATATGCGCGCGTGCGCCGGGCTGGCTTACCGTCTATGGAACGTCGGGAAACTTGATGAAGCCATCGGGCATTACTGGGAGATGCTCCGTCTGAATCCGGATGACAATCAGGGTATCCGCTACGTGTTGATATCCTGCCTTCTCAAATTGGACCGTGACGAGGACGCCGAGAGGCTTTTCAAGGAATACAAGGATGACTGCGCGGCCTTCTGGAACTACTCCAAAGCGCTCCTTGATTTTCGCAAACGCGGCGCTTCCCCGACCGCGGACAAGTCGCTCAAAGAGGCCATCAAGTGGAACAAGCACATCCCGCAATACCTCCTTGGCCGGAAAAAAGTGCCTCGTCGTTCCCCTGACTTCTACAGTATGGGCGATGACGCGGAGGCCATCATTTACGTCCTTGACAACAAAGATGCTTGGGCAACAACACCGGGAGCGCTGGAGTGGCTCGCGGGGAAGGTGAAATAGACCGCAGCCCCTTCATTTCAGTCAGCCGCTTCGATTCTCACTTTCCCGGCTTGGGCTTGACTCAGGATCTAATTAGGAATATATTCCTATCTAATAATGAGTCCTAAATCAGAAGGATACATTATGAAACCAGCATCCGAAGAACTGCAAGACCGGATTGACAAATTCAAGGAAGGTCTTAAAAAGGCAGGAGTAAAACTGACCCACCAGCGTCTTGTGATCTTCCAGGAGGTCGCAAGATCCAAGGATCACCCGGATGCGGAAACAATCTGGAAAGGTGTGCGACAGCGGGTTCCCACCGTGTCGCTCGACACGGTGTACCGGACGCTGTGGCTGCTTATGGATCTGGGGTTGATCGCGACCTTGGGATTCCCACACGAAAGCGTTCGGTTCGACGCGAATCGAAGCACACATCATCATTTCGTCTGCACGAAATGCGGAAAGATCCGAGATTTCTGCAGCGAAGAGTTCGACCGACTGAAAATCCCGGACAGTGTGAAAGAATTAGGTCATGCGGAAAAGATGCACGTGGAAGTGAGAGGTCTCTGCGTGCACTGTTCAAACCAACAGTCTGCGCTTGACGCAAGCAGGAAGGAGCAACGATGAAGAAGAAGTTGACGAACAATGCCGGAGCGCCAGTCGCCGACAACCAGAATGTCATGACTGCCGGGCCGCGCGGCCCCATGCTGCTTCAGGATGTCTGGTTCCTGGAGAAACTGGCCCACTTCGACCGCGAGGTCATTCCCGAACGACGGATGCACGCGAAGGGGTCCGGAGCCTACGGAACCTTCACCGTCACCCACGACATTACCCCATACACCAAGGCCAGGATCTTCTCCGAGATCGGCAAGAAAACCGATCTGTTCGTTCGATTTTCCACGGTGGCCGGTGAACGTGGCGCTGCGGATGCAGAGCGTGACATCCGGGGCTTTGCCATCAAGTTCTATACCGAGGAAGGGAACTGGGATCTCGTGGGGAACAACACGCCGGTGTTTTTCCTGCGCGATCCGCTGAAATTCCCCGATTTAAATCACGCGGTCAAACGAGATCCCCGAACCAATCTGCGTAGCGCGCTGAACAACTGGGATTTCTGGACCTCTCTCCCGGAAGCGCTGCACCAGGTCACCGTCGTAATGAGCGACCGGGGCATTCCCGCCACGTACCGCCACATGCACGGATTCGGAAGCCACACGTTCAGCCTGATCAATGCCAAGAACGAACGCTACTGGGTCAAGTTCCATCTCCGGACTCAACAGGGGATCAAAAACCTGACCGACGCACAGGCCGAAGCGATCATCGGCAAGTGCCGCGAAAGCCACCAGCGGGATCTCTACGAGAGCATTGAAAAAGGTGATTTCCCCAAATGGACCCTGTTCATCCAGGTTATGCCGGAGAAAGATGCCGCAAAATGCCCGTACAATCCGTTCGATCTCACAAAAGTCTGGTTCCACAAGGATTATCCGTTGATCGAGGTCGGCGTGATGGAACTGAACAAGAATCCGGAGAACTATTTCGCCGAGGTGGAGCAATCCGCATTCAACCCGGCGAATATCGTCCCCGGGATCGGATTCTCGCCCGACAAGATGCTGCAGGGACGGCTATTCTCGTACGGCGATGCCCAGCGGTACCGGCTTGGTGTGAACCACCACCTGATTCCGGTCAACAAGGCGCGTTGCCCGTTCCACAGTTACCATCGCGACGGCGCGATGCGGGTGGACGGGAATTACGGCAGCACGCTCGGCTATGAACCGAACAGTTTCGACGAGTGGCAACAGCAGCCGGAATTTGCGGAACCTCCGCTGAGTTTGGAAGGTGCTGCGGACCACTGGAATCATCGTGAGGACGATGATTACTACTCACAGCCGGGCAAGCTGTTCCGATTGATGAGTGCCGGACAGCAGAAGGCGCTGTTCGAGAATACCGCGCGCGCCATGGGCGATATTCCCAGGGAGATCAAGATCCGTCACATCGGCAACTGCCTGAAAGCCGATCCGGCCTATGGGAAAGGCGTGGCCGATGCCCTGGGGATTTCGCTGAGCGAAGTGCCGAAGTAAACGCAATACTGTTCTTGTGTAGATTTCTGTTTACCGGGGGCTGCTCGCGTTGAGAATGGGCAGCCCCCGGATCATTGAACAGCGCAATACGGGATGTAGACTCGCTTTGACTTCTTGGATTCGCTGTGGGGGAAATTCCGGCGTTCGGAACGCCTTCATTCGCCTTCAATCTGCAACGCCGTTGAGAGCGCCTTGTCGAGTGAGCGGAGTTTGTCCGGTGGAAGCATCCCCACAAAATCGGTGAGCATGGCTTTGGGAAGGCTGACCAGCTCATCGCAATGAATGCTCGAATCGTGCTTCAGACCTTCATGGATTCCAACCGGCACTTGGGTGGAGAGACCGTCATACACTGAGTAAACGGGAGCACAGATGACCGTGGAGAACCGCGAGTCGATGACAACCTGCCGACTCACGATCACAAACACCCGAAACCGCCTCGGATCCCGCGATGAGGGTTTGCTGACTCTGTACAGTTCGCCCCGTCTCAAATCGGCACCTGGTAGGAAAGGACGTCTTCGGCCTCCCGGTTGAGAGCGTCCGCCCGTCGGTTGAGGATCTCCAGATCCTTGCGCTCGGTCTCTTGCCGCTCGAGATGCGCAATAAAATGCCTCAGCGCGGCTTCGATAAACTCCGACCGGCTTCCGAACTCCCCCGCGCGTTCGTCAATTACGGGAAACAGGTTTTCGGATAGTGTGATCGATGTCTTCGTTTTCATACTACTAATATACTACCATTGTCATACCGTGTCAATGGGTGGATGTTGATTTTGGGGTGGTGAGAGGATCTATCGGCTGGAAGGGATTCAATGCACAGAAGTAAGATCTTCACTCTATTTCACTTACCGTCTGACTTCTTTTACTTCTCCAATTCCTGAAGAACGTATTCGCACGCCTGGAGAATCGATCCCCCTTCGCCGTCAAACGATTTCCAGCGGGCATAAATCTTATCCAGCAATTCTCTCGCCTTGGGATCTTGAAACGCTCCCAGAGCGTTCAGTACATACAACGTTTCAGGATCTTCCAAGCAGATCTCCCTGCGCCGGAGGGTGAGTTCCGAGTCAGGATTTTCGTTCCACCAGCCTTTCTTCAAATCCTGCCCCGACCAGAATTGGTCATGCTTCGCCAATAATTCAAGTAACGTCGGGATGGCCTCCTTATATCCCACTTTTTGCCAGATCTCGATAATGTCAATACGGATTTTCTTGTAGTCGGGATCGTCGAAGAGGTCCATGAGTTTCTCCCCCGCAATATCGCCGCACGATATGATTCCGTCCCTGGCCTCGGATGTCAGATTCCACAGCGTCCTATTCAAGAAAAACGGCATCAGCTTATCAAACCGTTCTTCCGGGTTCGCTATCGTAAGGATTCGCTGTATTTCGAGATGGTCATGATATCTCTGTCCACGAGAAGCCTTACGCATTTGTTCCCTCACATAATTCTTGACCAGCGGCTCCGGATTGTCGGTCAGATACATAAGGAAGTATTCCTTCAGTTCCAACGGCTGCAAATCTTCCGGATCGACAATGCCATAATCGCCTGTTCCAGGGTTCTCTCCATAAACTCCACTTCTTCTACGAAGAAACCAGAGGTTATCGTCCCTGGCATCCTTTACGAGCGATGAACCGCTCCAAGCACCACCTGTGTCGAAGATTCCAATAGCATCCGCGGGATAGTTCTCCACGAATGCTACCAAGTTCAGCACGTGACCATCTTCCTTTGCATATCCTCCAACAGCCGGTGTCAGGCCATGGTGAAAGATAATCGGGACCTTCTTCTTGTCGCAATTTCCTTTCAGTACTTCCGTGATGACAAGTACGGCGCGATATCCCCAAATTGTGGTTGCCGTTGCCGGTGTTTCGCGCGGAATATGTTCTATTGACCCTTCCTTCAGATGGGCGACAACGATCAGCTCGGACCGTTCGACAACAGTCGCATCCTCGAATGGATGACGCACCCATGCCTGCGCTGCGTTCGGCAGGATGAGGTAGATTAGAATGGCAATCGGTAGGATTCTCGCCCGCATCGGGATGTTCCTCCTCATGGCATATACAACCAGAACGAAGCAACCCGGTCAATTGTTACGCAGCCGTGTCAGCGGATTTCCGTCAACGCCCCGCATAAATCCTCCTTCATCGTCGGCCATTCCGAGTTCCAGTCACCCCACAAGAAGACTTTCCCGCCTTTGGTCTCAAGGATCAATTGAGGCGTATTGGTTTGATTCTGGAGGTCATTTTTGCGGCCGGTGTCCGAATAGTCCTCAGGCATGATCCATAGGGTTGCGCTGTACTGCGCTTTGAAGTATCGCACTCCTTCAATAGCCAAATAATACGCAGTCCCGTTTCCTTCTTCTCGGTAAAATGGATGTGTCCCAGTTTCGATGTTCTTGATATACCACTTCTCCGGAAGCACAGATTCAATAGCGGATTTCGGGTCGGAGACGAGCGCTTTTCCGTGGTCGGATTCCGTGCCGGACTTATCCCGCGAACAGGATAGAATCAGGACGGAGAATATCGCCATAAGAGTCGGTCGATTTATGTTTCCGTACAAATGTCCGCTCCCTTCTCTCAACAAATCGCGTCCTGGCGGTTGAACTCCAGGGCCTCTTTCAGCGTGACTTCCAGAGTCTCTTTCAATTCCTCGTACGTTCTTTCCTGACAATTGACTCCCGGTACCTCTTCGATCCATCCCACCCACCAATCGCCGTCTTGTCTCATGACCGCTGTGTATTCATCTTTCACGGCATTCACCTCCTGATTGTTCTCTGGTCACCTCGTGGGCTGAGATTCCTCACATTCGTTCGGAATGACAGAATCCAGTCTATCACTTGGCTGGCCCTGTCATTTCGACCGAAGGGAGAAATCTCATCGAAAAGCGGATCGGGAATTCTCTCCTTCTTCACTCCGATTATATCACCCCCGCCCCGCTCCGTCAGGCGGTTCGGGAAAACCAAGTATCCCTGAACTTGCGACAATCTCATGACATTCAGCCCCGCCTTCTCCCTCGTTCACAAACCGCAAAGGCAACTTCCGACACATCCCCATCTCAGGTAAACTCAGCAGTTCAGTCAATTCGCAGCATGGAACCCCGTCTCTTCCCAATGGTCCTTTGATGGGGTTGAAGGGTGCATCGTGTCCGCAGGTTCGTTCACCATTCTGTTCATCGACCGGAAAGGATCATTCCGCGCGCCGGTTGCGGCGTTCTTGCTTCGCCAGGAACTCAAGAAAACGGGGCACGAGGATGTAACCGTGCTCGCCGCCGGAATTGAGGCGGAAGAGGGGCAGCCGCTTTCTCCTTTTGATCAGGAGACTCTCTTTCCCTTGCCGACTGACTCGATGGAGCCGGTATCGCACAAAGTCGGTGCCGACCTGGTGGACCACGTTCACCTGGCGCTGGTCATGGAATACGGCCAGAAAGAGTGGCTTCTGGAGCACTTGCCGCAGGTGTCGGATCGGCTTCGTCTGTTGGGGCGGTTTATCCCGGAAGAGAATCGGGCGGAAATTCCTCCTGCCGATCCGAGAGCCTGTACCGATACGCGGCAAGTGTTCAACCTGGTGGAACGGGCGGTGTTGGGGCTGGTTTCGCGATGGGATGAGGTCCGTAACCGGTTCTTCGTCCGCCAGAAGTTCGATGTCGCCGTAGGGGCGGATCACCGGGGATTTTCGGTCAAGAGAGATATCATCGACTATCTCAACAAGGACGGATACCGGGTGACCGATGTAGGCACTCATAGCGCGCAGGCCTGCGATCATCCGATTTATGCGTTCAAAGTGGGCGAGATGGTGGCCCGTCAGGAAGTGGACCGAGGGGTCCTGGTCTGCGGGTCGGGCCTGGGCATGTCCATCTCGGCAAACAAGGTTCCTGGAGTCCGGGCGGCGATGTGTATCAACCCGGACCATGCCGCGCTTTCGCGGTCTCACAACAACGCGAATGTCTTATGCCTGGCGGCGGACTGTTTCCCCGAAGAGGAAGAGATCGAGATCGTGAAAGTCTGGCTGAAAACGCCGTTTCTGGGCGGCAAATACCAGCGCCGGATCAACCTGATCATGCACTACGGGCAGGACTCCCCCTCCGAGCATACACGCTGATTTGGGGCTACTTTCCTCACCCCCTGCCCCCGCTCCAACCTGTCCCCTTCCTCTCTTCATTTCATCCTTCATCCTTTCTCCCACCCATCAGTCCCAATCACGCTGCGCGTGCCGCGCTGGTTGCCAGGTCCATAATCTTCTCCTGGGTGGCATCCTGTCGGGAAAGTTCTCCCTGAATCCGGCCCTCCCCCATCACCAGCACCCGGTCGGCCATTCCCAGAACCTCCGGCAGCTCGGACGAGATCATCAGGATACCCAACCCCTGTTTCAGCAGACGTCCCATCAGCAGGTAAATCTCCCGTTTCGCGCCGACATCAATCCCTCGTGTCGGCTCGTCGAAAATCACCAGTTTGGCCCTGGTAAGAAGCCACTTGGCCAGCACAACTTTCTGCTGGTTCCCCCCGGAGAGATTCTGAACAACCTCTTCCACCGAGGGGGTCTTGATCCGCAAGTCGTCCACAAATTCAGAGACCCGTGCACGTTCTTCGTTCCGTCGGACAAACGCCCATGTGCAGAAATCTTTCAGACTTGGCAGAGTGACATTCTCACGGACACGCATCCCCAGAACAAGGCCCTGGTTCTTGCGGTCCTCGGTTAATAGGCAGATACCCCGGTCAATGGCGTTCCGGGGAGATCGAACGTCGACCGGATCGCCATCCAGGAATATCTGCCCGCTCTGCGGTTGGTCCGCGCCGAAAATCATCCGGGCAATTTCCGTTCGTCCCGCGCCGACCAGGCCGGTCAGCGCCACAATCTCGCCTTCATGGACACAGAAAGAAACATCCCGGACAAAGCCGCGTGACAGATTTTCCACACGAAGGATTTCTTTGCCGAGCGGGATATTCTCTTTGGGGAATTCATCCGTGATTTTGCGACCTACCATCATTTCGATGATGGATTCCCGGTTCACCTCGGAAATGTCCTTGGTGTCGATCCATTCGCCGTCCCGCAGCACAGTGACTCGGTCGCAGATCTCGAAGATCTCCTCCAGGCGGTGCGAGATATAGATGATACTGACTCCCTGTGTCTTCAGTGTATGAATGAGTTTGAAAAGGCTTTCCAGCTCGTGAAGCGTCAGCGTGGCGCTTGGTTCGTCCATGGCGATGATCTTGGCATTCACCGAGAGGGCCTTGGCGATTTCGACCATCTGCTGTTGGGCCACGGAGAGACGGCTGATAGGGGTATCGAGGTCCAGCGCGATCCCCAGCCGTTCCAGAAGGGAGCGGGATTCCTCGTATTCTTTCCCGAAGTCCACAAATCCGAGCCGGGTCGGTTCTCGTCCCAGAAAAATATTCTCGGCGGCCCCCAGTTGCGGGACCAGGTTGAACTCCTGGTAAATGATGGAGATACCGAGCGATTGCGCCTTGTGCGGGGAGTCGATCAGGACCTCATTGCCATCCACAAGGATGCGGCCGGAGTCCATCGACTCCGCACCCGCCAGGATTTTCATCAGGGTGGATTTCCCCGCGCCGTTTTCCCCCACCAGGGC
>JAKPYU010000189.1 GCA_029568995.1 Candidatus Omnitrophota bacterium
GCAGCCACGGCAAAGCCACAACCCTCGATCCATTGCCCAAGCCTCACTGGCACCGCAGACCGGGCAGAGGAATCCCATCGGCCACCGCAACGCATACAAATACGCCCGGCAAGCGCTTTCCACCGAAAACCGCTCTTCCAGTTCCAGAAGCGTCCGGGGATAATCCTCATTCATACACCCCATACTACAGGTTGGGGTCGGTTGAGTCAAGTAAATATCCATAACTTAATGACATTGGGTCAGGTGGGGGTTGACCTACTCCACATTCCTTGCTCTATCACGCGAGACGCCATGCTTTCTTGATACAAATCACCCGTCCCGCCGGTCTGTCGCTCAAGCATTCCTCAGACCAGTCCCCGAAGGAATTCCGCTTCCTTCTTCAGAATCGCACCGCGCTCTTCCTGCGGGAAACGGCTCAGGGATTCGTTCTCGATGCAATAGTCTCCGAAATACCCTGCTGCCTGAAGAATCGCAACCACCTTCTTGAAATCGATATCTCCTTCGTAGATGGGACTGCAATATTTCCCGTATTCCCATCCGATCTCTCGCCGGATATTCTGTTTGTCGTCGGGATAGTTGATGCTCTTGCAGTGTGTGTGGTAAACGCGAGATGCGTATTTCTCATAGAGCTTGTAGAGGTCATCCAGGGGATGGCCGAACCAGTAGAAATTCCCCGTGTCCAATGTCAGTCCCAGCGCCTTGGAGCCGACTCCGTCAAAGAGTTTGTCCAGAAATTCCGGATCGTTCGTTGTGTCTCCGTGGTTCTCGATTCCATAACGGATATCCGTGTCCTTGACGAGGTCCGCCAGTCGTCTGCAGACAGTGGTGGCGAATCGAAGAAAATTCGCACGGTCTTTGAGTCTCCGGGGCACCACATCAATTCGAATGGCTTTCACATCCAGCTGTTTGGCGGCAAGGACCACTTTACTCACAAAGGCAATCTCCTCTTCGGGTCGTTCATCGAAACGATTGGCAAGACAGAATGACGTGATCTGCAAGCCTTGTTCGGTGACATCGTTCCGAAGGTCGGCAATCGCTTCCGCCGATCCGATCGAGTATTTCTTTCCACCTTTGGAGATCTCGGAACACCCCCCCTCGAAATCCACGTATACTTCCACACCTTCCACACCAATGGCCTTCATGGCTTCCCAGGGAGTTGCGGCTTTGACCTCGCCCAGATTGGCATCCCGGCAGGCGATCACCGGTTTCTTCTGTGTGTCGGCGGACCATCCAAGGGACGACTTGGCGAGCAAACCGGCACCGGCCAGGCAGGCACAGGATGTATGAATGAAATCTCGGCGAGTTGGATCGTTCCGGTCGATCATGTTACGTTCTCCTGGAGTGAAAATCGTTCTTTCGTGACACGTGACATCCTCTCAAATTATCACAGAAAACAGGCATTTGAAGGGATTATCTGTTTTCCGGGCCGGTGCGATAACTCCCTGGAAAGATCGCTGGGTGTAGAATACATTGCTTTTCGAGTTCGATATCCGAAGCGTCTTCCTGGGATGGATATGTTCGAGAGCAAGCTTGGTTTACGTGCATTCACCCTGATCGAGCTGCTGATCGTGGTCGCCATTATCGGAATTCTTGCGGCGATTGCGGTTCCGAATTTCATGAACGCGCGCGTGCGGGCCAATGTCGCCCGCGCGGAGGCCGATCTACGTGGGCTTGTCACTGCGGCTCAAACATACCGGGTGGATAACAATGCTTTCCCCATGGATGCGACGGATACGCGAGGTCCGGGCCAGGTTCTTGGGTATTGCCCTATTGCACTGACCACGCCGGTTGCGTACATCAGCGCAATCCCCCGCGATGTGTTCCGTTTGAACGAGCAACGGGATGATGGGGGGAGCGCATACTTCGCCGGTTTGAAGACGCCACCCTACTGGTATGTCCAAAATACGCCGACAAGTGGTTGGGCGACGGCTTATTGGGCCGAGTTCCTCATCGAGCGTCGCGCGTCCAAATCGCTTGAGTTTCTCTTCGCGTCCATCGGCCCGGATGTCAAATGGCGGGTTGGGTCGGGAACCAGCGAGCCGATTCGATTCGTGGAATATGCAATGTCCAACGGAGTGAACAGCTTCGGCGACATTATCATGACAGGTCCCTGAAGCCAGAGATCCGCTCCACTCAAAAGGACAAGCCATGCCAGGACGTGTGAATCACATCCCCGCTACTGTTGATCCCGTTTGAGACCTGGAAAAGGAGTGTCTTGAACGCCGTCTTCTCCGACAGGATCGGGTCCAGATTGAAAACGCCGGTATCCTCATCCGCATCCGGTCCGAGTCCGTGCAACAGCCAGGCATTCATGCATTTCGCCGGACCATAGGAGGTGTAATCGTAATTGGTTGTCTCGCTGTCATGGGTTGAGCGAAATGTCCTGCGGAACGGATCGGCGGGTATGGCGGCGATATAAGCCACCGGGGAGGTCAAACGTCTCAATTCCTGGTACGGATTGCTGCCCATCCATCCGAAAAAGCATTTGTTGTCCAGCTGGTACATCACCATGGCATCCCCCAGGGCTTTCAGGTCGCTTTCCATTCTCGCGACCAGTGCCTTTGTGCGGGCATTGAGAAAATTCGGCACGGCAATCGCCGCAAGAATTCCGATAATGGCGACCACGATCAGCAGCTCGATCAATGTGAATGCGGGTTTTCGAGCACTCATCGTATCCGAAACCTCCGTTGAATCCTGCCCGTTGCCCTCCTGGTCGGTCGAGAAATCGTTGAGAACGCAGTCTTAGTTTACCACAATTCCTTCTTCCGCGCTTCAGCGACTTACGGAAATGCGAATGAGATTTTCCAGGATTTCCCTCCACTGGTTCAGTGTTGCGCCAATGGTGAATGGCTGGACCGCGTTCGAATCGCACGAGCCTCCCTGCAATTTTCCAGCCAGCCATCTCCAGTGAAGCGAGAAAATCGCTTGGGTGATTCCTTTCACATCCTCCGGAGAGACCACCATACCGCCAACCGACCGGATCACATCTGCGGATGCCCCGACCTGCGGAGTGATACCGAGAATGGTATTCCCGCTACCCAGGTAATCGATCAGCTTGGAGGGAAGAAACAGGTTCACATCCATGGGAGCATCGATCAACAGCAGAACATCCGCTGTCTTCATCAGCACGAGGCTTTCGAGATATCCGACCGACCCCCGGAACGCCACAACCGATGTCAGATCGTATTCCTCGAGAATCTTGGAGGAATCCGCAGGACAGTTCCCGATGAACTCAAAGAAATAGTTGTCCAGGATTTCGGGATGAGTCTGTCGGAGGTGCACAAGTGCCTCCAGCAATGGCCTTGGCGTGCGTGGTCCATAGAAATTCCCGATGGAACGAAACAGCAGTCTCTCGTTGCGCGGTCTCACTTGCGGATAGAGATCCCCATCGAAACAGTGTGGAATGACCACGGCTTTCTGCTGCCATGAAGACCGGTATTTCTTCATCGTCAATTCACTCGTGTATTCCGAAGTGAAAACGACGGTATCCGCATGACCGATCACGTATGCTTCAAGCCTTCTCTGAATGGCATCCGAGAGAAAACGCCGGTCGGAATAGGGATTATCCACCCAGGGATCGCTGAAATGCGCAATCCATGGTTTCCTCCAGGCGCGCTTCAGAATCGCCCCGGCAAGATGGACGGACATGGGATTACCAAACGTCGCGATGGCGTCGAAATCCCCCGGTTTAAGTCTCCTCCGTGCAATCCTCGCGGCCCGCAGCGACCAGGGCAAATAGGGGTCCGGCACCTGGCCCGCAAACGGACACAACCGCAACAGGCGTCCGTACCATTTCTTCAGCACTGGGTCCGCGCTGACCTCGATCCGTTCACGGATCGAGGGATAGATCTGAGCCAGACCCGGATCACGGTTGCCCCACAGTGTGTCCGGTTTTCCGCAGAGGACTGTTGCGTTCCATCCTATCGCGGGAAGGTGGGCGATGGTGCGCTGAACCTGGATCGACCGGGGACTCAGCAGTGGGGGATAGTAGCAGGACAAGGCCAGTAATGAACGCACAGAATTCTCCGTTACAGCCATCTTCTCGCCCAGATCTCGAGAACAAATAGTATCCAGGCTTTTTGCACTTCGGTTGGGGACCCTCCGTTCCGAGCGGCCCGGATCGCTTCCCGGATGCTTTCTTTTCGGAACAGGCTTTCCGTAAAAGTGTCTTTCGAGAGCAACGTATCTTCCACATATTGCCCGAACTTGTCTCGCATCCACAAATCCAGCGGAACGGGGAATCCCTTTTTCGGACGCGTGAGAATGGAGTCCGGGAGACGGTCATGCGCAAACCGTCGCACCAGGTACTTGGTAATATACTTCCCATCTGCATCCCGCTTGATCTTTCGTTCCGGCGGGCGTTGCGCCGCCCAGGCCACAAGGCGGTGATCCAGAAACGGAACCCGCAGTTCGATGGAGGTCGCCATGGTCATTTTGTCCGCCTTCATCAGGAGATCCTCCACAAGCCAGTCCTGGCTGTAGGCGTACAGAATCTGGTGAAGCGGCTCTTTCGCTCGCACCGCCCGGTAATACCCGGCAATGATCTCTTGAGAGTCGGCAAATCTCGGCGCGTCCGGCCAGAGAACCGACTTCTCCGGTGTCGTAAAGAAATCCGTGATATAGGGCCGGAACGCCGCGTTTCTATGCGCGAGTGGTATATTCAGGCGGTCGATTCGCTCAACTGCATGGGTGTTTCCCAGCAATCGAAACAGGCTCCGTGGCAGCGTGTGTCGAAGGAAAAGCGGAAACCGGTGCAGCGTTCGGATCTTATCCCAATAGGCAGCGGCACGGTCCAGCGTATATCCCGCGAAGATTTCATCCGCCCCTTCTCCCGAAAGAACCACCTTCACATGCTTTGCCGCCAGTTTCGATACGAAATACAGGGGAATCGAGGCCGGATCGGCCAGTGGTTCATCGGTATGCCAGGCAAACTCCGGCAGGAAGTCGACGAAATCCTGCAAGGTGATTTCGATTTCGTGATGGTCGGTCTTATATCGCTGGGCAATTTCCCGCGCGTAGGGCAATTCATTGAATGCGTGCTTGTCCGCAAGCGCGACGGAGAAGGTACTCAGCGGCGTGTTGTGCACTTCTGCCACGGCCGAGGCCACCGTGCTCGAATCCAGACCGCCGCTCAGAAGGATTCCTACCGGAACATCCGCGATCAGCCGACGTTTGACTGCATCCAGAAACAACTCCGAAAACTCCCGGTAATCGTCTTCCTCATTGGTTGGAGTTGATTCTTCCGGGTATGGAATCTCCCAATAACGCTCCGGAACAGGATCGGTCTTTCCGGCTTCGAGAGTGAGTGTGTGTCCCGGCGGGAGTTTTCGGATGTTCTTCCAGATCGTTCCCGGTTGGGGGACGTACCGGAATGTGAGGTAATTCCACACGGCTTCCAGGTTCAATTCCTTGGGGATGACTCCGGTCGCAAGGATGGATTTCATTTCCGATGCGAAAAGAAACGTGCCTCCCCGCTGCGCATAATAGAGTGGTTTGATTCCCATGCGGTCGCGGGCCAGGAAGAGACGCTGGTTCCGTTCATCCCAGATCGCGAAGGCAAACATGCCGATCAATTCCTGCACACAGCGGGGGCCGAGTTCTTCATACAAGTGAAGGATGGTTTCCGTATCGGTCTTGGTGGAGAATTGGTGTCCCTTTTTGAGGAGATCTTCGCGGAGTTCCCGGTAATTATAGATTTCTCCGTTGAAAACGATCCAGCAACTTCGATCTTCGTTTGTGATGGGTTGCTTGCCGGTGGAGAGGTCGATGATGCTGAGCCGACGCATTCCCATCCCATAGGAGCCTTGCAGGTAATGCCCTTCATCATCGGGACCGCGATGAGAAATCACACGGCACATTTCCGTGATGATGCCCTCATCGACACCCCCGTCTGTCTTCCATATTCCCACAATTCCGCACATGATTCCGATTCCTCAAGGAAAGACCACTCTGTCCACCCTGTCCACTCCGTCCCCCCCGTCCACCCTGTCCACTCCGTCCATCATCCTATTCTTCCCATTTGTCCCATCTGTCCCATTCGTCCTATTTGTCCCCTCTATGCCTCTTTTCCCTCTATCCACCCCATCCATTCTTCTCTTCAATTCTTAATTCGTAATTCTCAATTCTCTCCCCCCTCCTTTTCTTCTTCGTGTCCTTGTGTCTTTGTGGTTTTTCCTTCGTTTCATCCTTTCTTTCCGTCTACGCCGTATGTTTTGAGCGTAGTGGCGTTTTCCGCACGTGTAAAGGAGGTGGAATCGAATCAGAAGGGATACAACCGTTTGAGGGGATTCGCTTTTTGCAGGAAAGAAATCCGGATGTCGGGGGATTCGAAGGACTGACTGCGGAGGCGCGTCCAGACATCCTGAAAGGATAGCTCGCGATCCGGGGCGTTCAAGGCAATCCGCACCGTATGAAAAACCGGCGGAAAGATCCGTTCCACGAGGGTCGGCGGCTCAAGGAAATAGTACATCTCCCCGTCCTGGAATTTTCCCCACAGGAAGAACCGATCCTGATCGAGCTTGGCGCGCAGCCCCAGCCTGCCGTACGAATACTCCGACCGATCCATCAGAATCCTCGTGGATGCCTGTTGCCCCATGTCGAAAATCATCTTCAGCGCCTCCCGGCTGATCGTTCCTGTCCCCGGATCGCTTTCCACGTCCAGATCGAACGAAACCGGCTTGATGTTTTCGCCCAGCAGGAGCTGCAAGTCTCTGACGGAACCGGAGACCGTTCCCTCAATCCGTCCGAGTTCCAGCCAGTCGCAAACTTGGGCCAGATCCAGACGCTCGAATGAAATATCGCCACCCCAGATCGGATAGGATGAAAAAACCTGCAAGACACGGATGTCGGAGATAACGGCATGTCCGCCGAAGATCCCCATCTGCATATCCCCTGTTGCCGCCAGGACATCACCGGATATGGTCACTTCCGACAACCGGGCTTCCACTTCGGATGGTTTATTCAGAAGATCCGAATTGTCCGATTCGGCAACACTCTCTTTACGATGAAATTGAACCGAGGTCTGTGTCAGGGAATGCGAAGAGAGCGGCTGTGTGATTCGCACTGGCCCGATCTTCGCATTCCCTCCCTGAAGTGAGAGAGAAATCGGTTCCTTCCATTCAATGTCACCATCGACAATAAGGGGCTGAAGGACAAGATCCTCTACGGTTTCTGATCCCCACTGAATTCGGTTTGCGGAGAGACGCATCGGTCCACGGGCTTGTAGCCGTGGCTCGGATGATCCCGGCGCGTCCAATCCGGCAGCCAGATCCGCCGAGATCCCCTGGAGGGCAATCTCGTTTCCCATCTCGGCGGTATTCAACGTTGCGTGGAGTGTTCCCTCCGATTTCACTCCCTCCAAGTCTTGCGCCATGGCAAATTCAATTCGCGCAGAACCATCTACATTGAGACTTGCCGCATCCGGCCATTTGGCCGCAAGAAGCCCCTGGAGCAATTCCCGATAGATCGCGTTCAGATCGCTGCCTGTCAGAGTGGCCTCCAGTTGGCGGGAATTGGACGTCCACGAACCTTCACCATGCACCGCCAACCCGCCCGGACACATCACGTCCACCGACCGAAACCGGGTGCTTCCCTCTTTCCGAATCCATTCCAGGTCCGATGAGACATCAAAACGTTTCCCGGCGGCGTCGAGATACAATCCGCTCGGCAGCAAGGCCGCAAAATCGGACAACGTTGTTTGTGTCTGTGCCCGGATGGTTCCCTGCGAATCGGATTGCGCATCCACTTTAAGCGTTGCGTTCAGGTTCTCCCATTGCACCGGGATCTCGCGTGACTCCGCCAGAAGGCGACTCTCGCTCAAGGTCGCTTGCGCGCTCGCCTTCCAATCCCGTTCCCGAATCCACTCGCCCCGAACCTGAATATCCGCTTTCCCGCCGAAATCCAAACCCTCCAGTTTCAGATTCTTCCATATCTGTTTCGCAGAGGAATAGAACTCGGCGAGATCTTCCAGATGAAGCACAAGGTCGTATGTGATGGACTGCACACCCTTGGAATCCGTATTGGCGACGGCGGTTCCTGTGAGAGTGAAGAGATTGCAGGAGGATTGAATGTCCGAAATCTCGATGGGGGCCGTGTTGTTTGGGCGCGTGATCTGCGCGGAGAAATCCCATTCGGGAACCGTGAAATCTTCCCATTTGGGTTGTTTAGCTGAAATGGAAACGCTCCCGGCCAGCGATCCTTCCTGGCGCAGGAATACCTGGTTGTTGATATGGACTTCCGAGGCGGAGGATGTTGCGCTGGGAACGACAAGGTTGGCGATTGCCACCAGAAGGTTCAGGCGCTTCTCAGCCGGTTGAACGGAGAACTTCGCCTCCAGGTCTGCCATGCCGGAAGGCGTATCTTTTGCCGCCGCATTGGGAATGGCGAGATTCCACAGGCGATCCAGGGGCAATTTCCTGCTCTGAAGATTCCCGTCGATTTCAAGCGAAGGCGAAACCGCCCCCGAAAGGTTCCCGTCGATCTGACAGAATCCCGGTGCATCGAACGTGATCCGATCTGCCGTAAATGCTTTCCAGCCCGCGCTGGTAATTTGACCGATGGACAGGCTGAGCCGAGGGACATCCAGCGTGCGTTCTCCGGCCTCCAGGCTATCGACCTCTGCGGAGAATTTCAGCGTGCCCTTCTGAATGCCGGTTCGCGGATGGATTGTGGATCGAAGGTCCAGTTGACCGGTTCGAGTCTTGATGTGAAATCCGGGTCTTGAATACTCAAAGGGATCGAGAAATACATTCATGGATATATCGCCCGTCTGCGTTACCGGGATGTTCACCTGTCCCGATGCGGAAGCGATTCTCAACGGGGGTGTGTTCTGCCCGCTGGAGAACGCGATCTGGTTCAGGTTGATCGCAGTCTGCGCGGAGAAAGGCGACAGCGAGGCAATTTGCATGGAGATTGAACCGGGTGGTGTCTGAGCGGCTTCCGGTTTCCCCAGACGAAGAAGGACATCCAACGGCCCGGTGGGTGGGCAGGTCGCCAGGCAGGATACTCCGCTCTGAAGATTCGCCGGAATCCACTTCGGCATAAACGATCCCGGAAGCCAGCCGAATCCGTCGGTCAGCAGAGTGAACGATGCGCCCTTATCCTGGGACGAGAATCCTTGCGTGCGAGTCTCCAGCTCGACCTTTGTCCCATCGGAGGATTTCGCGGTTCCGACCAGGTGAAGGCGCTCCGCCTTCATATCCCGTCGGATAGAAATGTCCTCAATCCTGATTTCTCCTCCACCGACAGCGGCATGAAACTTCCCATCGCTGATTTCCAGATCCCCCAGAACATTCATGCAGAGGTCTTCGGCCACGGTCAGGATTCTGCGGAGATCGTCCGGATTGATTTCACGAGCGGGACCTTCGGGCTGTTCAGCCGCACCCCCTTGAATGGCGATATCCGGTTCGTCGATCTCGATGGCGACTCTTCGGCCCGCATCCGTCCGTTTCCAACCCACGTCGATGGCAGCGGCGGCGATCTTCAGTCCTTCCGAAAGCCCTGACAGGGAATGGAGTTCACGAAGGCCCACCTCCCCTTCGCCCAGCATGGACCACTTCAAAACCATCTTGCCTGCGCTCAGCCGTCTGGCCTCGCCTTCTTTGGGGGCAATCTCAACCGCCACGTTCAACAGAGAAGGTTGCAGAAATGGGGAAACGGCGGCCCCCTCCCATTCGGCTTTCACGCCACGGGAGGCAAGCTGTTTCCCGATCCATTCCTGACCCGATCCGGAGATCAGAAACCAATACATAACCAGATATCCGATCAGGTACAATCCCAGCAGAATCCCAACAAAGATCAGGAGGAATTTTCTGCCCCGCCGACTTAACGAAAAGAACTTTCTTCCGTCCATGACAGACCACCTCTGTGAAGATTCCGGATACGACTATCCGTACTGAGTATACACCTTTCAGCCTTCTATTACTCAGTGAGAATGTAAATCGACACGGGAAGCCGGGTTGTGGTATCCGGATCGAACCGGTTCATGTCGCCGACTAAACAACTCATGTTTGGCATTGGAGTTGCTATTGACCGTCTCAGGAGACGGAAAAAAGAGGAGAATATCATGTCCACTGTCACGAATGTTGAATCGACTTCTCCCCGCCCCCCGTTTGTGCAGAAATCCTCATTTCAGCAATCCGGTGGGGCGTTTGAGAACACCCTGATTGCGGCGGCGGATTCGCAGCCGAGACGGAAGGGGCTGGCGGCTCCCGCTCCCGCCCGTGCCTCGGCCCTGGAACTGCCCCCGGCTTCCATCAATTTCAAACCGAAAACCACAACCTCCGCTCCGTCTTCCATCGGCCTGTTCCGACCGCTTCCTCTCGCGGGAAACACCCAGATATCCCCAACAATCATCGCGCAACCGGTCAGCCCGACCGCGACGCAGTCCGCACCGGTTACAGTCCCGCAGGCCGCATCGGAGGGATTGGCGGAACAGGTCATCTCCGACTACAAAGAATATCAACAACTGATGGACAGCAAGCCTCAGGCGAATCCCGTATCGTCTCAGGCTATATCCGAATCGGCGGATCTTCGACCGACTTCCCCCCTGCCGGCCTCGCCCGAAACGGCCATTCCGTACGGACAAGCCATGGCACAAAGTGAAGAAAGTTCCATTGTGCAGGAACCTTCCATCACAGCCTCTTTCCGGGAACCCAGGTCGCCATTTCCGATTCTCACTACTCCCGTCACCCCGACGACCCCTGCTGTATCGGTTGCCTCCTCCGCCCCGGTGACAGCGGCCGTTGCAGAGACTGAATCGCCACAACCGGTTCAGAAGACACCCATCGGGGAAGCCCTCGCTGCCTATAAAGATGAACAACTGCTCTCCAACGCCGGTGGGGACAACTACATCCGCAACGGCGAAACCATGGAGATCAATCCCGACTACGATCACACGCAGTTTTCCCAGCGCGTCGGCAAGGACCTGACCGACGCAAAAGAGAACCTGAAAGATGCCGTCGGCGATCTCTCGACCGGATCGATAACGCATTACCGGGATGAATCTGGCGAAATCCAGGCACGGAAACGTCCGGGCCTGTTTAAGACCTTGGGCAATTTCGGCAAAGACATCGCCAGCGGACTCACCCTGGGGATCTATCGTCCCAACGGCGACGAGGCTCCAACGGGGCTTAGCCGCGTAACGTATCCGTTCAAGAAAGTCTTTGTGGACGGGGTAATGAAGGACCTGGTCATTGGTGTGCCGAACAGCCTGATCCATGCCGGGGAGCACACCACCCTGGCGGCCCTGAACACCGGCGAAGCGTTGCCGGATGCCACCATCGGGACCGCCCCCGCCGGAAGGCAACTGACCACATCGACATTCGACAATACCCAGGTCGGCGCGAGCTACGTCGCTGATGTAATGCCCTCCGGTGAAGCGTGGGGACGGGTCGGTGCCGCCGGACAGGACGGAAATTGGGGAATGCCGATTGCCACCAACTGGAAGGCCTCGGAGTACAACACTACAGATCCGCGATTCCTTGGTGTTCGCAATACCGGATTTCGGAAAGGCATTGAGACCATCGGGACGTTGGGGATGGGAGCTGCTGTCGCCGCTGCAAACGCTCCTGTGGCTGCCGTGGCCGGTGTAGCAGCCATGAATCCGGGCACGAGCGAAATCCCTTCAGAGGAGCTCATTCAGAAAGAGCCTTCTTCACCCATGCCCTCTCCGGCGGAAATGGACCCCGAACTGGCTGCCGCCCTCGAAGCCCTCTACAAGGCGCGAGAAAAGCAGGCTCCGGGATTCACACAAACCGATTCCTCGTTTACGGCTTCCGCTGCCGCCAATCGACGGCCGAAACTCTGGCAAAATCCATAAGACCATCGTTCGTTTGAACAACGAAACCGCCGGGGAAACCTTGGCGGTTTTTTTGATTGTACATTGGATTGAGTCGGTACATTTGTAGAATATGCGGTATTCGGACTGAAAGGGATCACATCGGATGTCTCTCAGAACAATCAAAGCGCCGGAACTGCCCGATGGGCATACATGGTTCAACACGGAGCGCCCTCTCCGGTTCGGAGCGGAGTTGAAAGGCCACGTGGTTCTTCTGGATTTCTGGACTTACTGCTGTATCAACTGCATGCACATCTTGCCGGAACTGGCGGAATTGGAGCGGGAGTATCGAGACAGACCGTTCGTTGTTATCGGAGTGCACTCGGCGAAATTCGAAAACGAGACTGTACCGGAAAATGTGCGAATGGCCATTCTCCGGTATGGAATCGAGCATCCGGTCGTTGTGGATCGGGATTTCATGATCTGGCATTCCTATGCAGTCCGCGCATGGCCTACGCTGGTGCTGGTAGACCCGGAGGGATATGTCGCTCTGGCGATGTCCGGTGAGGGGCATCTCTCCATGCTGGATGATGCAATCCGCTCCCTGCTGGAGCAGCACCATCAGAAAGGGACATTGGCCGCTCAGCCTCTCACACTCCGGCGGGAATCGCAGGTCAGTGCCGCGTCGGGACTGTTGTTTCCCGGCAAAATCCTGACGGATATCGAGAACGGGCGCATCTTCATTGCCGATTCAGGCCATCATCGGATTGTCGTCGCCGATCTGACTGGAACTGTTCTGTTTACCATCGGAAGCGGGAAACAGGGATTGAAAGATGGTGAATTCTCAGAAGCACAGTTCAATCACCCCCAGGGAATGGCACTTCTGGACTCCATCCTGTATATCGCCGATACCGAGAACCACTGCCTCCATGCCGCCGATCTTCAACAAAAGGTCCTGACCACGGTCAGCGGAACGGGTGTGAAGGTGTTCGATTTCAAAGGTGGTGGACTCGGAACAAAACAACCTCTCAATTCGCCCTGGGATGTCGCAGTCGTCGGAGATGTCCTATATATTGCCATGGCGGGATCGCACCAGATCTGGACTTACGATCCGAAGACGCAGATCGCAGAGGCGTTCGCCGGGACCGGTCAAGAGAACATCATTGACGCGCATCGAACCCGTGCAGCGCTGGCTCAACCGTCCGGTCTCTGTGTCCAGGATCGTTACCTCTATTTTGCGGATTCCGAGGTCAGCGCCATTCGTGCGCTGGACCTTGACCAAGGCACAATCCGTACCCTGGTTGGGAAAGGCTTGTTCGAATTCGGAGACGTCGATGGCGACCGAAATGCCGCACGGCTCCAGCATCCGCTTGGTGTCGCTGCCTGGAAAGACACTCTGCTTGTGGCAGATACGTACAACCACAAGATCAAACAAGTAGATCCTCAAGACGGCGGCGCGAAAACTCTGTTTGGCACAGGAAGATCCGGGCTGGGCTTTCCCGGCAAGGAATCGGCTTTCTATGAACCCGGCGGCCTGACCGTACTTGGAAATCTTCTATTCGTCGCCGATACGAACAATCATCGGATTGTCCGCGTGGATTTGTCCAACAGGGAATGGAGCGTTTTTCAATTGAAATGGACCAAGAAGGTCGAGAACAACAGCACTTCCCGCGAACTACTCTCGGAAATTGTTATCGCGCCCGGCCTGGTGGAAATGGAAGTGGACATCGTTCTGCCCCCCGACGCGGAATTGACTCCCGACTATCCGATACACCTTCACGTTGAGGGTGGCCCCATTCTGGTCGAGAACGCAGCACGGGATCTCCGGTTTGATTCTCCCGCACTCCCTCTCCAATGCGAAATCCAGGTGACTGACGCGGCGACAACCGGCACCTTGCTTGTGGACCTGGATTTCGGCTATTGCCTGAAGAAGAACGGAGTATGCATTCCCTCACAGATGGGATGGATCCTCCCGATTCGACTGCACCCGGATGGGAAGACACACATTCCTCTCACCGCCTCGTTTATCGATTCCGGCTCCCAGCAGTAGACACATCCGCTCGGAACCCGCACAATAATACAAATCTGTAGAAGGCAGGACTCGTATGTCCCGGATTTCTCTGCCCTGTATGGTTCTGTTGTGGGGCTGGACTCTAACCGGATGCAGTGTTGCCGAAAAACAAATCCCCGGCACTCATGCGGCGTCCCTGGATCTGGCCTCCCCGGTCGCGGTTCTTCCGTTTGTCTGGAATGAGGCGGTCAAACCAAAAGACCGGGAGAGCCTTACGGATCTTCCCCAGCTTGCTCGCTCGATTTTCGCAGAATCCTTCGCAACCCTGCCTTATGAGGACATGGACCAGGCGGTCGTTCTCAAGAAAATCCAGGATGCCGAATTTCTGGAGGAGAACCGCTGGCAGGCAATGAAATCCGGCGATTTGGCGTCCACCATCGGCGCAGGAACACTGGTGGAGGGCGAGATCACGAAGGCTTCTCTGGGCAGAGGCGGCCTCTGGAGCAGCACGGTTTTCGGCATTCGCATTTCACTCGTTGACGCAAAAACGGAAACTCTGCATTGGCAGGGAACAGCGGAATCCAAACGCTACGGCGGGATTCTGTATCACGCCGGGCAGGCGACCGAACTCCTTTCCGAACTGTCGAGCAAAGAGGCGCAACGTCGGCAAGTACTGCAAACCATCATCCGGGATGCCGTCCGCAAAATCCTGATGACTCTTCCACCGCCTGCAAACCTGGAGATTCTTACACCAGCGATTGAGACCCACCGGGTGGACATTCAACCCGGTCCACCGAAGGAAATCCTCGTTGAAATACGGGGTACGCCCGATTGTATCGGTACATTCGATATCGGATCGTTCCGGCGATTCATCCCGCTTTGGGAAGTGGAAAGCGGTGTCTATCGGGGCGGCTATATCGCCCAACCGAACGACTCTGCTGAAAGGCAGGAAGTACGGATTCGTCTGGAATCCCGCCTGGGCGTGGCCACGGTAAAGCAAGTGGAACAGGAGTCGGTGACACTGCCATGAAGATTCTTATTCGAATCCATTGTGTCCTGTTCGTCGCCTTGATGTGCATTCCGCTGAGTCCCGTTTATGCTTCTGTTTCGAAGAAAGTGATTGTCGCTCCCAAGGTCGATTTCAGCGGGCCTGTTCGGGTGGCGCTCTTGCCGATGGAGGCGAAGGAGAGTTGGGAAGACGGCTCGCAACATACCCGCCGTGCCTTCTATGGCGAGCTGCTGGAAATCCCGGAATTTCGCCTGATGGAACCCGCTGCGGTTGACCGCCTTCTTGAGCAGAAAGGTCTTCTTCAGGAGAACCGTTGGAGCAAGGAAGATCCGGAGATTCTCGCGGATTTGCTCAATGTGGATTTTCTGATTTATCCCCGCCTGACTGCCTGGACACAGCGGTATTTCCTTCTGCAGTCGCAGACCTCCGTTGCTGTCCGCGCATTCATGGTCGATGGACACACCGGCGACCGGGTTTGGGAGGCAGAATCGAAAGCCAAATTCCAGAAAGGTCTGACCGGGATTCCGACTGGCGGGGCGGCACTGGCCCTGGAGCCTCTGCGCGGCATGAGCAAGCGGTTCTTATATGAATGTGCCTTTGATGCTGCACATGGACTATGGGAATGCCTTGTGCCGCAGCCATCGGAGGAGCAACAGACAAAAAAATCCGGTGGACAAGTCAACTCGAAATCTTCGCGACAGAAGAAACAGACGGATGCTCAACCGGAATCGGTGGAATCCGCCTTGGCAATCACCTCTGTGGATGCTGTCTCGGAAGAGAATGTGCTGACTGTAACCCTTGATGGAACAGCGGACTGTACGGCATCGTTCTTCTCTGGTGATATGAATCGCTTGTTTCCACTCACTGAAATCGCTTCGGGCCGATATCGGGGACAATATCGAATCCCTCCGGGAATTGCACTTTCTCCTGCCCAGGTGGAGGTTCGTCTTGTCTGTCCGGACGGCCGTGCCGTGATCGGGCGAGTGGAACAGGCCGACAATGTGAAATCCCAATAGAATGGCTTGTTTCGTTTTATGAATCCCATCGAAAAATACATCGGTTGCCTGGTCGGGCTTGCCATCGGTGATGCGTTCGGGTCGGGCGCTCCATCTCATGGCTCGGATCAATCCAAGACTCCATCGGATCGTTCCCAGGGCATCCTGCCGGGCGGATTTCTTCTGTATAACTCAGACACACAACGCGCCTTGCTGTTGGCGGAGTCCCTGACGGAGTGCGAGGAACCCAACCCGGAGGATTTGTGTGCCCGTTTTCTGCGCATGTCGGAAGGTCCGAGACATCTGCCGCTGGGGAGTTTCCGACGATCGGGGCGGAACTTCCGCATGTCGCTCGACAAACTGAAAGCGGATTGGGCCTGGGATCAGTCGGGGGCGGACTCGCCCGGAATTGGCACAGCGGCCCGAATCGCACCCCTGGGATTGATCGCTGAAGATCGGACCGAATTGATCGAGCAGACCATTCGCCTGTCCCTGCCGACCCATCGCGATCCGAGAGCAATTGCGGCAGCGGTTGCGATTGCGTTTCTAATCTTTGATGAGATTTGTGGACAGGGGGAACCAGGTGAGACCGGCCCGGCCATGCGACTGCGGCGAACCGTGGAAACCGTGCTGGAAGCCGAAAACCGCATGGAGCGGGAATATCGCAACCGGATCACGCTGGATTCTTCGCCGTTCCTGCATCAGATGTCGGAAATGGTAAAGGTTGTGGAGACCTGCCTGGACCTGGATCGGGAGACTGCGCTGGAACAAATCGCAGAGCGGGCATCCGCTCTGTTCGGACATCCGGTTTCGGCTTCAACGGGATTGTCCCTTGCCGGGGTTTCGTCGGCGATCTGGTTTGCGATGAGCCAGGCATTCGACTTCCAGGCCGCTATCACCGAAATCCTCCATACGCGAGCCGATGCAGGAAGCATCGGTACAATTGTGGGAGCGATTTGTGGCTGTATTCGCCCCGATACGATTCCTGCCGAGTGGAAGGATCTTCTGATCAACGTGGACCAGATTGTCCTTCGCGCAAAAGCACTGGCCGGTCTGGAAATCCCCGGGGACTTGTTGCGCGACTTCCGCCGGTTCGAGCAGACCTGTACCGAACAGTTTCACTTTCACCGGAAAACCCACCGAACACCGTTGCGGGCCTATTCGGAGGTGACAGCGGAGGATGATCGGGTTTTCGGTATTCGTGTCATCTCCGGACGCTCGGGGGATCCTTGCGTTTTCTTCTTTGATGGAAACCTGGATCTATGCGGACTGTTCGATCTGGGACGCACGTTCCCGCTTCGTCCTCCCGATATACGCCGCATGGACTACCTGTTTGTCACGCACAGTCATATCGACCATTTCATTGGATTCGATCACATACTTCGCCATTCGCTCAACCGCCCGAACCTGCTCCATGTTTTCGGCCCGCCGCATATTGCCGCGCAGGTCCAACACCGCTTGCGAAGCTATATCTGGAATCTGCGGCGTTCGCTTCGATTGGATATTCGGATTCATGAGATCGACGAGTCAACCATCACCGTCTCGAATATCTCGATGCAGACAGCGTTTGCACACCGCGATGAGGAGGACTCGCATCCGCATCAGGGAGTCATTTTTGAAACGGAACGATTCTTATTTCGGGCGGCAACTCTGCGCCACGGAATGCCGTGCCTGGGATACGCCATTGAGGAACCGGCCTCTGTCCGAGTCGATAAAGACCGCCTGGAATCTTCGGGATTGCACCCTGGCCCGTGGTTGAACGTGCTCAAGACAGCTTGGCGTTCCGGTACCCTGGATGAAACCGCGCTGGATATTCGTGGCAGGGAGTATCCCGCGCGGTCGTTGGCCCAGGACTTACTGGTGGAGCATCCGGGAAGGAAAGTCGCTTATGTGGTGGATACCGCGTATACCGATGAAACACGGGTACGCATTGTCGAACTGGCGCGTCATGCCGACCTGTTTCTCTGTGAGGCCGCCTTTTCCCAGCAACTGGATGCGGACCAGGCCAAACGCAAATTCCATCTCACCGCGTTTCAAGCCGGAACCCTCGCCAGGGAAGCCGACGTGAAACGTCTGCACATCTTCCATTTCTCCCGCCGCTATCAGACAAGACCGATGATCCTGATCCGGGAAGCCAAACAAGCCGCCGGGGGAATTGAAGTGACGTATTGAACGGAAGGGTGAGGCTCCTGCCGAGCCGCTCGGATCTCACCAAATCACCCGCTCGTTCGAGGGTTTTCTCGCCGGGATCTCGATTTGCCTGACCATACGGGCCAAACCAAATCCCGACGGTTGATGAAACACCTTCAGGTTGCACCAATCGGAATACTGGTAGATCTCCGGATTCTCATCGAAATCATTCACACAAAGATCCAGCCCGATTTCGATTCCGGCATCGACCTCCCCAAGACCCAGGTCGCTCCAGGGAATCGCGATTTCGGTTACGTATCCCTTGTCCGGCTCGTCATCGTTTAGTGTTCCGTCGATCACGGTTTTGGAAAGAGCATTCCCGTTCCAGGAATGGTCGATCTTACCGTCCGATGTACCCCGGTCATCAAGAATCGCGCCGTTGAGATTGACATGCCAGCAATAATCGTCCGGCAGCCATTTGTTGCTGCGATCCAGTCGGGTATCGATCAGGATTTCCACCCCGTCATCGCCGGGGAATGCCGTATCGTGTTCCGTGTGCGTCGCGCGAAGGTATGAATCCTTAACGGAGAAGGCGACATAGAGATTTGTCTTATCCCACAGTACCCACGCACGCGCGGTGTTGCGATTCGGCGAATCGATGTCATCCATAAAAAACACGGCCTGCGCGTCTTGCCAGGATGCCTCATCCATGACGCCGTCCACACGGATCGCATTCGGCGTGTAGGCCACTTCCATTACGCAGGGCCATGGGGCGACAGCCATTCTCTCCACCGGCTCCGAGGTCCGGCAGCCGCTGACGCACGCCAACGCCAGAAAGACTGTCGAAAGCACAACCACACTTTTTCCAGGCATCTCCACGAATCCTCCAAACCGCTCCCCCCTCCGATCATCCCCACTGGTCCCATCCGTCCCATTCTCTTTCCCAATCCGCAATCCCCAATCCGCAATCCCCAATCCCCTCCGCCCTATCCTTCAGCAGAAATCCCGGAAGGCGCTTCCACTTTCAATCCCTGCACGAGTCGATCCACGATATTCACCAATTCCCCGATCTCAGGCTTGGTGATTTGTGCATTGGCTCCTACGCTCTGTCCTTTCCTTCGATTCTCATCACTGATAATCGAAGAGAAAATGACCACCGGCAAATCCATCAGTCGTGCGTGTTCTTTAATCAACTTCGTGAAATGGAGACCATCCATCTGCGGCATTTCAATATCGGTGATTACCGCATTGATTCGACTCTTGACGGGTTCTCCTTCCCCGATCTCGGCCAGTGTTTTCTTGAGGAATTCCCACGCCTCCTGGCCGTTGTTGCAGCAATACAGCTCTCCGTATCCCGCGCTCTGAAGAGTCTGCGTCAGCATGGATCGCATCATGTGTGAGTCCTCGGCGATCAGGATGTTGCATTGGCTCCGGTCGAACACGGTTTCTCGGTCGAATTGCGGCGAAACCAGTTTCTCGCTGGGCGAGATTTCCTGAACCACCTTTTCAAAGTCAAGCATGGGAACCAGCTGGTCGTTGATATGGGCCATACTCGTGACATACCCCGAATCCCCCAATCCCTTGGGGGGCGGCTCGATCTGCTCCCAGGAAACGCGGTAGATCCTGTCCACACCGTCCACCCAGAAACCGAACCAGACATCATTGAACTCCGTCACGATCACCCGGTCGCTTGCCCGAATGTCCTGCTGAGGTAATCCCAGCCAAATCCGGACATTTACGGCCGGGACCACAATCCCCCGCAGGTCGAACACACCCAGCACATGCGGGTGACGTTCGGGCGGACGGAGCAACTCCGGTGGACGAATGACCTCCCGCACTTTGGCCACATTGATTCCGTAGGTCTCGTTCTCGACCCGGAATACCAGGATTTCGAGCTCATTGGTTCCTGCTTCCATCAAGATCTGGCTTCTGATGTCGGAAGTGTCCATGGGATTGACCTCGTATTTGGGAATACACACCCGCCGTGGCAAGGTGTGTTCTGAGGGCACGGATAAGACAAGTCTATCAACTGCCGATGGATTCCGAAGTCTCAGTTCAGAGTTCCTCGAACGGCGAGAACAACACGCTGACCGACTCGCCGTTATGGATACGCCGAATCGCTTTGGCAAACATCCGCGCAACCGAGAGCACCCGGATCTTGTCGATTCGTTTCTTGCCCTCCACCGGAATGGAATTCGTGACAACGACCTCTTTCAGGGAGGATTCCTGGATTCGCTCGACCGCCTGGCCCACAAGAACCGGATGCACGGCCCCGGCGGTGATTTCCACAGCACCGGAATCTTCAAGCGCTTTCACCGTATTCAATAATGATCCACCCGTGCTGATTTCGTCGTCCATGATGATCGCGCGTTTGCCTTTGACATCGCCGATAATGTGCCGGACCACGGATTGATCGTCATTGCCGGCCCGACGCTTATCCACAATGGCCAGGGGTAAGTTCAAATGGCGGGCGAACTTCTCGGCTCGCTTCGCGCTTCCGGCGTCCGGGGCTACCACCACACAGTCGGTCAGATCCTGGTAACGCCAGTAATCCACCAGAATGGGTGTCGCGATCAGATGGTCCGTCGGAATCCGGAAAAATCCCTGGATCTGGAACGAGTGCAGGTTCATGGTCAGGATTCGGTCCGCCCCGGAGGCTTCCAGGAGATCGGCGACCAGCCGTGCGGCGATGGAGATGCGCGGCTGATCCTTCTTGTCCGACCGCACGTATGGAAAATACGGAAGCACCGCGGTCACTCGACACGCCGAGGCGTGTTTCAGCGCATCAATCATCAACAGCAATTCCATCAGGCGTGTGTTGACCGGAGAACAGGAGGTTTGGACCACAAACACGTCGCATTCCCGCACATTTTCCTGAATCTTCACAAAGAGGTTCTCATTGGCGAATTCCTGGATCTCCACTTTACCTGGCTCGATGTCCAGGTACGGACAGATCTCATTCACGAGGCTCTTGCTTGCATTGCCGCTGAAAACCTTCAAGGCTCTGCCGGTTCCTGTTGTCATTCTTTTACTCCATGCGGTTTCCGTTGTTGTGATCAGGTTTACTCAATAGTAGAACCCCACCCCAACCCTCCCCGTAAACAGGGAGGGAACATTCTTCCCCCCGTTTACGGGGGGATTGAGGGGGGTGATGGCTTCGTAACCCCCACCCTGATTCTCCCCGCAAGTGGGGAGGGAGATAAAAACAGAATCATTGACCGGCATTCAGCAATTCGACTGTCGCACGGGCAACGATCAATTCTTCGTTTGTCGGGACCACCCAGATGGCGGTCCTGCTTTCTTCTGAGCCGATACTACCTTCCTTCCCTGATTGTTCCGCATTCCGCCGGTCATCGAGGATGATCCCCAGCGGTTCCAGTCCTGCGCAGATCCGCCGGCGGACCTCGGCTCCCCGTTCCCCAATGCCCCCCGTGAAAACCAATGCATCCAGGCGGCCCAAAACGGCAAGAAAGCCGCCGATTGTCTTCTTTACATCATAGCAGAATGCTTCCAGCGCGAGATGTGCCTCCGCATTCCCTTCGGCTTCTGCCTTTTCAATGTCCCGAACGTCGGCGGAGACCCCGGACAGACCGAGGAACCCACTCTGTCTTGTCAGAAGACGAACGACTTCTTCAATGGAAAGACCCTCCTGCTGCATCACGTACAGCACCGCAAACGGGTCCAGGTCGCCGTTCCTTGTTCCGTGAAACAGTCCGGACTGCGGCGAAAATCCCATGCTGGTATCGACGCTTTTTCCGCCCCGGATCGCACAAATCGAGGAGGATCCGCCGAGATGGCAGGAGATCACGTTGATCTCCTCTTTTGGGAGACTTAGGAGTACCGGAATCCTCTCGGAGATGTATCGGTGCGAGGCCCCATGGTAACCGTATCGTCGGATGCCGTGGCGATCTCGCCATTCTTTCGGCACCGCGTACACCCGCGCATATTCCGGCATTGTTGTGTGGAATGCGGGTTCGAATAGCCCCACCAACGGCGTGTTCGGCATCGCTTCGCGGAACAGGCGGATTGCTTTCACATACGGGGGATTGTGAGCAGGGGCCAGGAATGTATAGTCCTCCATTCCTTTCAGCACTGGGTCGGTGATCCGAACACAGCCGTCAAAGCCTTTCGCGATCACCGTCTTGAATCCGACTGCTGTAATCTCGCCCAGGCCGGAAATCACGGCGGATGGACCGGAGGTGAGCAGCTGAATCATCCGCCCGATAGCCGCAGGGTAGTCCGGTAAAGGCTCTATCGTCGAGCCGCTCTCCCCCCCGCAGGTCCACGAGAGAATGGCGTCCTGCGACCCGATCTTCTCAAATCGTCCCCACGCGAGAGACTTCTCCTCCGGGAAACGGATCAATTGAAACTTCAGGGAGGTGCTCCCGACATTGGCAACGAGGACATTGCTCATGATCGACTCCGCTGGGGGATACTGGGATGTAAATCCGGGCTGCACGCCGGTGGCTAGTCTACTGTCTGCACCCCGCCAAGACGAGGGACATCGCCCTGCTCCTGGGGAACAGATAACCGGGCAGGCGCGAAGGCCTACCCTGTCTCAGTAGGGGCAATCCCCCCGTGGTTGCCCCTGCCTTCTCCACGCCAAATTCCCCTCCAGGCTTGACTTACGAAGCCTCCGTGCCGATAATTTCCGGTACATACGAAAAGGCGCCGAAGAGGAGTAGTAAGCGTCCTTGCGGAAATCGAGAGAGCCGGTGGGTGGTGCAAACCGGTTTTTCGCAGTGCTGAACTCGCCTCTGAGCCGTCCCGGTGAACGGAGCACTCCTCACTACTAGCCGGGGCCGGGTTCGCCCGTGACAGCGATGAATCAAGGGTGAGATTGCGCATTTGAGGTGTCAATCTCACTGAACCAGGGTGGTACCGCGGAACATTTTCGCCCCTGAAGCAATTCAGGGGCGTTTTTCATTTTCGGGCCTGAAAGGAGGTGGTCTCGATGCCATGTCTTCTTACCGATGACAGCGACGAGAGCGACCTTGGTGACCTTCCGCTACAGAGACTGAATCCGGCCCTTCGAGGCCACCCATTTCATAAGGAGAACGAACATGTCAGATAGAATTATCATATTCGATACCACGCTGCGGGATGGCGAACAAGCCCCCGGTTTTTCCATGAATCTGCAAGAGAAAATCGAATTGGCCCGACAGCTGCAGCGGCTGAAAGTGGATGTCATCGAGGCGGGATTCCCGATTTCCTCTCCCGGCGATTTTGAGTCGGTCAAAGCCGTCGCCCAGCAGATCGAAGGCCCTCAGATCTGCGGCCTGGCGCGCGCCCGAAATGAGGATATCGACTGCTGCTGGGAAGCCGTAAAAGACTCCGCCCGCCCACGTATCCACACATTTATCGCCACCAGCGATGTCCATGTCGAAAAGAAACTCCGCAAGACCCGGCAAGAGGTCAAGGAAATCGCCGTTCGCGCGGTCGAACGCGCCAAGAAATACACCGACAATGTGGAGTTCTCCACCGAGGATGCCGCGAGAACCGATTGGGATTATATTTGTGAGGTGATCGAGGCGGCCATCAACGCCGGGGCAACGACCATCAATGTCCCGGATACCGTGGGATACTCCAATCCATGGGAGATAGAGAATCTGTTCCGATACATTTTCGAGAATGTACCCAATGTCCGTAAGGCTATCATATCCTGCCATTGCCACAACGATTTGGGGCTGGCCGTGGCCAATTCACTGGCCACGGTCCGCGCCGGGGCCAGGCAGGTGGAGTGCACCATCAACGGGATCGGCGAACGGGCCGGAAACGCCTCGCTGGAAGAGGTCGTGATGAACCTGAAAACCCGCCGCGAATTCTTCGGGTTCGAGACGAGTATCGACACAAGCCAGATTTATCCCGCCAGCCGCATGTTGACACGGTTCACCGGCGTTTCCGTCCAGCCCAACAAGGCCGTCGTCGGCGCGAATGCCTTTGCGCATGAGGCCGGGATCCACCAGGATGGCGTTCTGAAAGAGCGCACCACCTATGAGATCATGACCCCCGAATCCGTCGGCTGGACCGGCCAGGGCATGGTGTTGGGCAAACACTCCGGACGTCATGCCTTCAAGGCTCGCCTGGAGGAACTGGGATTTTGCCTGAACGAGGAGGAACTGGAAAAGGCGTTCGAGGCGTTCAAGGTACTGGCCGATTTGAAAAAGACCGTTTTCGATGAGGATCTGATTGTAATCGTCCATCAGCAGGCCCTCTCGGGCGATCTGGATCGGTATATCCTGCACGATTTGATGATCGAGGTCGGCAAAAACGGACCGAGTGCCACCGTGGTGTTGCGTTCAAACGGTGATACCTTCCAGGAAAGCGGGTCGGGAGATGGTGCTCTGGATGCCGCGTTCTCGGTGATCAAGAAGATGACCGGCCTGGAGGAATCCGTTCTCACGAACTACAACTGCTCTTCGGTAACTCAGGGCACGGATGCCATCGCGCAATCGACCATTTCCTTGCGATACAAGCAGAAAGAAGTCGTCGGGCGCGGGACGGATACCGATGTTGTCCGCGCAAGCGTCAAGGCGTTTGTGGATGCCGTCAATCGCCTGCTCATGACCGAAACCAGGGAACCGGTAAAGGATATTGTTTGATACCGAACCCTGTGCCCGTAATTCCCTGTAGGGGCGATTCACGAATCGCCCCTACGGGATTGTCTTTAAAGGGGCATTCTCACCGAGTTACCTGAATCTGTCCCGGACTCTGCGAATGTACCCACAGACTTCTCCCCCAAAGATTGGGGGAGACACAGAGGGGGTTGAATGCATCATCATTTTAACCCACCAGGCCCGCTGATCCCCTTCGCGCTTACAATTCAATCTGACACTTCCGCTAAAATAGGCTACTTTCCTTCCTGAACGGGTTTCATGGAGCGCCTCGGGGGAAACGCTCGCCCTGGGGAGCGGGAAATCCGAGGCTTTGCACGTACATACGAATCAAGGGATTGGAGGAGAATGATGCGTACTCGGTGGATGCTGTCGGTGGAGTCTTCGTCACGTGGGTTCACCCTGATCGAACTGCTGGTAGTCGTGGCTATTATCGGAATCCTGGCAACGGTCGCGTTTCCGAATTTCAGTTCCGCGTTGATCCGGGCCAAGGTCAGCCGTGCGAAAAACGATCTCAAGACGTTGGACACGGCGCTGGAGATGTACTATATGGACAATGGGAACTATCCGTATGTCCAGGACAAGGGCGGTGTGGAATGGCAAATGCCCGCCGGATTTCCTGCCGGTCATACCAATGGCCCGGCGGGATTGACCACTCCGATTTCGTATCTGCACAGGGCGCTGCGAGACCCGTTCCTGTTGGAGCAGGGGGATTGGGGCAATGAGGGAAATCCGTTGCTGTATTACGAAAGGTGCGGTTTCGGATATGACTTCACCGGAACCTTTGCCGAGGTGAAGCTGGTTCGGGTTCCGGTGGATGCGAATGGGACACTGCTGGGAACCGCTCCGGACTATGAAGAATCGGACTGCTCCAAGGTGCCCACGCGCTGGGTCGTATACAGCGTCGGCCCGGACCAGACACACCGTGTTCTCAATCCAGACGGGACCGTCCTGGTCCGCTCGCGCTACAGCATCCTGAACCGGTACGACCCCACGAACGGCACAATCAGCCAGGGGAATATCCTTCGATTCCCCGGCGGCCTCTCGTTCCCCGAGTAAGCCGCGTCGATACAAGGCAACGCGAATCAAGGCATCGGCATCCGTTCCGTCGTCCCTGTCCGTATCTTCGTGCCTTTGTGGTTCACTTCCCCCTCCCCCCGTCCCTGTTCGTCCGTGTCTGTCCGTGTCCGCCCCTGTCTCCCCCTCTTCTCTTCATCATGCTCATCCTCTAATCCCACGAATCACGGTTCAGACGGACGCTTCCGCCGGACAGAATCCATATACTCAATGAAGCATTACCGATCTTTATCCGGAACCGCCTTGTTGCCCCCAACGCACTTCGGCCGCACGTACTTCTGAAGCGTCCCTTTCCGCCACTTGTATTCAAGAGTTTGATCATCCAGGTCATGGATAATCGCGCCTTCCGGAAAATCCATTTGAAACGCACCCATTGCGGCAAAATCCGGATTCCATCGTATATTGGAACGGCGTATTGTCTGGACGGAACTCCATTCCGATTTGTTGCCCTCTTTCTTGAACCATGTTCTGCTGATGGTTCCTTCCATGACAACCGGTCGACCATCGACATCTGAAATCTTAACGTTATCCAGAACAAAAATCTCTCTGGAAAGTCGACCTTCGGTGAACGTCTGTTCCACCACTATCTTGCGATGCAAGTACTCGTTTTTCGGTTCCAGCCACATAGTGCAATGGCCGGCGGGGACATCTCCCTCAATAACGACACATTGGACATTACCAACGGTTTCCATCGACGGGTGAATAACAGCACTACCGGATTGAATGAGAAGCTGCGCGCAGTTCCCTCCCTCACTGAGATAGCCCTCCAAAACGCCTGAAAGATCGCGGATGTCCTCTTTCGTCTTGGAAGTCAGCCCATTTTCAAGGTTGAAATTGGCAGCGAAGAAGTCAGTGTCAAACCGAGTTTTTCTATAATAATACCTGTCCCCTTGCCACATACTGCGTGTTTCACATTCCACTGGGAGAGGTGTTGACGGCTTCTCCGACTGCCCTTTCCATGTAGTATGTCTTTCGATGGTGTCAGTTAATGGGCCGTTCTTTCTGAATTGGGCAAGAATCTGCACTCCATACGACTCTGACGGAGTGATCGATTGAATAGACCAGGTTGCTTCAATATCCATGGAATAGGGCGGGAATTCCGATGTGCCCTTTGCCAACTTCTCAAGAATTCCTGTTAATGAATCTTTATCCAGTGGCGGTACAGGTTGAGATTCAATCGTAGAGGCAAGGACAACCATTGCGATCGCTGAATAGATGAATCCGAATAAGTAACGTAACCATCCTTTCATGATCCCGCATCCTTTCGTCTGTCAGATCCTTTTCAACAGCCAGGTTGTTGAAAAGTCAGGGAAAGGCGGCCTGATATATCCACCCCGCAGAGAAGATGCAATATATCCCAGATTGATGTAAGGGCAGTTCTTCCTTCCCCTCGACGTGTCCGGGAATATCTCCCTGATCCATGAAATACATCTGCTGGGCCGTTTCGTAGGTCTGCTGTGCGCTGATGGAATCCGCAACTCGATCACGAATCTGAGCATTCATATAGATCGGCACGGCGATGGCCGCAAGAATCCCGATGATCGTCACGACAATCAGAATCTCAGTCAACGTGAAATCGAATGGTCGTATCATCCTATGAACTCCTTGGTGCCGTATTCGCCATTCTCGTTCTTCTGTCTTCCCTTCTTCCGCTAGACTATTCTCCACCTGTCTATCCATGAACACCACGGACGGACGCCCGGGATTTAAGGCGTCCGTCCACGATTTGTCAACATCTACAAGATTCGTTCAGGCTTCGTTCTCGACTTCCCTGAACGGCATTAGTGAAGTTCCCAGTCCTGCACGGGTGTCTGGAACGGTGACCGGAATAACCGAAGCACCATTTCCCGCACGCCGAGCAAGTTCGTGTTACTGTCTTCCCACCCGATTGCGGCAACTCCGTTGCGCATGGAAGCGCGCGGGCGTCGGTCTTCAGACGTGAACCAATTCTCCGTGGAAGCGGATGTCACTATGAATGAGGGCGTTGCCGGAGTCCCGTCCGCATTGAAAAACCGACAGGCGATCAACCCGGTTCCGGGAGCGAAGTCAACACCGGGGTACGACATATCACGCCACACGGCCAGGAAGTTTCCATTCTCGTCGATAGCCCCGTCCACGCGGTCGGCTCCCAGGCCGTACTGAAAATCGGGAGTATCCACATCGAACGCGGGGACCTTCACGGTCCCGTTCTTATTGAACACGGCCGCGATGCAGCGGCCTCCCGTCTGGTTGACTATCAGGCAGTCACCCTTGGGATTGGCATGGAATCCGGCGCTGTCTCCGCGTCCACCCTGGTTAATCAGCGGATCCACGGTTGAGAGGTCGATCTGGTTGGTGGTTGGTGTGCCGTCATTGCTGTAGAACCGCAGGCATACAGGTCCGGCGGTATATCGCGCGGCAAATCCGCCTTCGAACACCGCACAGCCGTGCCACATCTCGCCCCGGGCGTCCGTTGTCTGAACCGCGACCGGGGGCTTCACGATGGTCCCGTCAGGCTGGACAATCCCCATGATGATCACGCGGTCTGCATTCGGCAGGCCAAACAGATCCGGCCCATCCCCGGCTTGGCGATCCTCTCCGAACACGACGATGTTTCCGTTGCTTAAGATTCCGGCATCACCTATGCGCATGGCGCCTTCCCGAAGGATAAAGTCCGTCGGGTAGGGCAGCACAATGTGTCCATTGAACGTCCCGTCGTTATTGATCATCTGCATGGCGGGGGTACTGTCAACTCCGCCGAGGAACGCAAGAGATTCCATGTAGTTCTCCGGTTGCGTTGTGCCGTCGAAGTCCCAGAAAGCAGATCCGAAAAGAACTCCGGGACCCCAATCATTGCAGTGCATCTTGGGGCCCCAGCCGCCGTTCAAACCCGTCGGACTCCCATCCGGCTTGGCAAACGCCAAAGGCCCTGCCACTCTGTTGCCTTGCGAGTCAACCAATAGCCAGCAGGTACCGATCACGGCTTGGTTGTCCTGCCATCCGGTCAATACACTCCCATTGCTCAGAATGGTGACTCCCAGGCTTTCGACTGTGCCCCCGTTCATGTCACCGGGGTTAAGGATGATGTTGTCTGTGAGCGCCACGACGCCCGATTGTGGGAGCGGTACCGGCACGCCGTGGACCGTCGACGCGATCAGAAAACCCAGAACGCAGACTGTCATTTTTCTCATCATTCTCACTACCTCCTGAGGGTATTGTCACTCAATCCTGCAACCTTTGCCTGAAACCTCCTTCTCGGACATGAAAAACCCGAAACCGATTCATGTCCAAGCGCGGACTTATATGAATTTCTCATCACCTCCTTTCGATAAAGGAATACAACCACACTCCAGGAAAACATCCCGGCCCCTCGACAGGGGTCCATAGGCATGACTTTCCTGTACGCTTCAACTCGGTCATGACGGCCTGTTCCGCATAACCTGGAAGCCCCTGGTACAAACAGTAATTTACGTGGCTGAGACGTTTGTGAGGAGCACAACAACGAGCGAATATGGAGAGGTGCTTGATGGCAAGCCGATTACGGTGGGCTCATTGCGTCATATTTAGGCGGGATGACTTCTTGCTGTCTCGCGTTATATCGCGAAAACCGGAGGTTGCCAATCTCGCAATTTCTTTCGTGACAAGAGGTTACGGAGATCATACGATTTCGCAGACCTTTCACTCCCTTGCCCAAAAGCAGATCATGTTGAAATTACTATCCTCTTCTTTGTTTGTCATGTCAAGCAGTTTCTCATGCAGAATTCTAGAATTTCGGTCCCCGGGTTGAGGCTCGGGATAGACTGGGTTCCGTCCGCAAGAACACACTTTGCGCAGTCTTACTTGCTTACCGTAAGCACGCGGGTCGACAAGGAGCCGAAACAAGCCGCCTGTGGGAGGGTATAGATAAGTTCAGTGTTTTCAATCAAATAAGATGGATGGATTGACAATTCTCAAATGAGCCACCAACCTTCCCGGACCGATTGACTCCACGACCGGCAATCTGTAATGTCGGGGCGGGATGTTCGAGTGACGACGCAATGGACAGAAATCCGCCGAGATACGATCCGATGGGTGCTTCCAATGGAAAGCCTCCTGAAGGCTTCCATGCCTTGGCACAGAAGATCCTCCACTATTCCACCAGCGTCGTCTCCCGCATCGACTTTCTTCGTGAAATCACGCGGATGCTCCTGGAATTCAGCGAATGCGATGCAGTGGAACTCCGCGTCAAGAAAGAGAACGAGTGCTTCCGATGTGAAGCCATGTCCCCCCTCGAACTTCCCCCTGCCGTCGAGATATCGCGGCGCACATTCCGGGACAAAAACGCATGGCTCGCCTCTTCCCATGAATGGACTTGCTTTGAGAAGATTTGTCGAGCCGTAGCCGAGAGGCGATACACAACTCCGACTCCTTTCTTCACGAGGCACGGGAGTTTCCGGACCGGCGATATGGAGCATGCCATGCCCCGTCTTGCCGCCTTGGGGCTTGCGGGCGCAAAGGATTCGTTCCGTCCCGGCGGGGATTACCGATCTCTGACCGTAATCCCGCTGACGGCCGGAAAGGAGACCATCGGAGTTTTGGCGCTGAAGAGCAAGGCCGTCAATCGCTTTGACGAAAATGAAACGGCGGCTTACGAGAATCTCGCACAGACCGTCGGACTGGCTCTTGCAAGTCAACTGGCCCAGGTTACTCTGCACGAGCGGGTGAAAGAATTGACCTGCCTGTACAGTCTCGCGCAACTCACCGAGCGCCCCCATGTTACCCTGGAGGAGATCTTTCAGGGCATCGTGGAACTTCTGCCTCCGGCGTGGCAGTACCCGGAGATCACGGCAGCACGCATCATCCTTGATGGGAGCACCTATTCGACACCCGACTTCCAAAAGGCCGTTCACGTCCAGTCCAGCGATATCGTTGTGGACGGTGTACGACGCGGCGCGATCGAAGTGATGTATGGCGAGGAACGGATCGAACTGGACGAAGGCCCCTTTCTGAAAGAAGAAAGAAGCCTGATCGACACACTTGCGCGGCAGATCACCCTGCTGATCCAGCGTCGCCAGGCGGATGAGGACCGAGCACATCTGCAGGAACAACTGCGTCATGCCGATCGCCTCGCGACAATCGGCCAGCTGGCCGCCGGTGTTGCACATGAGTTGAATGAACCCCTGGCGAGCATCCTCGGATTCGCGCAACTCACCGAGAAATGCCCCGATCTTCCGGACCAGGCCGCCAGGGACATTCGTCGAATTGTTACGACCGCGCTTCATGCACGCGAAATCGTGAAAAAACTGATGTTATTTGCCCGTCAAACCCCGCCACGCACAATGCCGGTCAACTTGAATGAGATCGTGGCAGACGCTTTAGGCCTGCTTGAATCCCGCTGCATCGAAAACGACATCGCTGTTATGCAACATCTCTCCAGGAATCTTCCCGAAATCACAGCGGACCCGTCCCAACTGCACCAAGTCCTCATCAATCTGGTTGTGAATGCCATTCAGGCCATGCCCGACGGCGGAACACTCACCATCCGCACACAAGCAAAGCGTGACTGGGTGGTTCTTGCCGTACAAGATACCGGGGTCGGCATGACCCAGGATGTGCTTCGGCAACTGTTCATTCCCTTTTTTACGACGAAAGATATCCATGAAGGAACGGGACTCGGCCTTCCCGTGGTCCATGGAATTGTGACCTCTCATGGGGGGAAAATTCATATTGAGAGTGCTCCGGGAGAGGGCGCTCGATTCGAAATTCGATTCCCGGTAATCGACCGGCTACAAGATAAGGATCACCATGCCGACCACCTCGTCATCTGAAAAACGGTCTGTCCTGGTTGTGGACGATGCTCCCAATACCGTTGAATTGCTGGAGAGGAATCTCTCCTCTCAGGGGTACACGGTGTTTACCGCGCCCGGTGTGCCGGAGGCACTCACCATCCTCCAAGCCACACCGATTGACCTGGTCATCACGGACCAGAAAATGCCCAGGGTCAGCGGCCTCGATCTGGTCCGCTACGTCCGCGAGAATCTCCGGGACACGGAAGTGATCATGATAACCGGGTATCCCTCCATCGAGGGCGCGGTGAAAGCGGTCAAGATCGGGGCGGAAGAGTACCTCGCCAAACCATTCACGGATGAGGAATTGCTCTCCGCCGTGAGCCGTGCGTTCGAGAAGATGTGTGCGCGCAGGCGCGAAAAGGCGGCAACGAACCACGAAACACCCCCACCCTATGGCCTTATTGGAGAATCCGCGCCGATGCGACAGGTCTACAGGGCCATCGCGAAGGCGGCATCCACTTCAGCAACCGTCCTGATTGCCGGGGAAAGCGGAACCGGCAAAGAACTTGTGGCCAGAGCCATCCATTACGGAAGCCCACGCGCTTCCGCTTCCTTCGTGCCGGTCAACTGCGGCGGGATACCGGAGAGTCTGCTCGAAAGTGAACTGTTCGGTTTTACCAGGGGGGCGTTTACGGGAGCCACGGAAACCCGAGCCGGATTTTTCCAGACAGCCGATGGCGGCACCGTTTTTCTCGATGAAATCAGCGAAACCAGCCTGAATATGCAGGTCAAACTCCTGCGCGTCCTCCAGGAGAAAGAAGTGCGCATGGTGGGATCGAGCCGGGGACGGAAGGTCGATGTCAGAATCCTGGCCTCAACAAACAACGATTTACCGACCTTGGTCAAGAAAGGTCTCTTTCGGGAAGACCTCTACTTCCGACTTAACGTAATTGCCATCGATCTTCCTCCTCTCCGGCAGCGGGGGGATGACATCCTCCTGTTGGTCCGTTATTTCACCGAAAAAATCTCGAAAGAGCTCGGCAAGACCGTGCCCCGGTTTACACCGGAGGTGCTTCACATCCTTCGTGATTGCCACCACTGGCCCGGCAACGTGCGCGAACTGGAGAATCTCGTCCACCGCCTGGTTGTCATGACCGAGGCAGAGTGCATACAAACTCCCGATCTTCCTCCCTACATGCGTTTTTCTGTTCTGTATGAACCGGATCTGAACCGCACATTAGCCGAGGTCGAAGTGGAATATATACGGAATGTCCTGGCGAGCGTTCATGGAAACAAGACCAAGGCGGCACAGATACTCGGCATCGACCGCAAGACATTGCGGGATAAGATCAAAAATGGAGTGGAAGACCCCGACGATTAACGGATCAATCACTGGGGAATTCCTCCCCAGCGGTTCAAAAACTCTCAGCGTAATTCTGCCCCAATTACCCTTCTTTATCCTTCTGTAAATCATCTGAAACTGTTATTTCCCCGGTTTTCTCCCATTCTCGTACACAGAAATCCTGCCATGGGTGATTGGCACACAATGTGCTCTGTCTCCTGTTCGGAATCGGGTCGATCTGTTTGGGTGGATCGTTTTTTTATCGGAAATGCGGTGGCAGAAAGATCCAAAGGAGAAGTTACGATGTCCGAAGAGTACCGTGGGATTTGCTCTACGTGCATTTATGTTTCAACCTGCCGTCTACCCAGCCCTCACGTGGGACCCGTGTCCCACTGCGAAGGATTCGATAGTCGAACGGATATCCCGGCCAGGATCGCTCCACCGGCGATTCCCGGTGAATCGAATCGTTCGGAAAGAGACAATCATTACACGGGCCTGTGCTCCGATTGCGAAAACATGGAAAGCTGCGCGTTTCTTGAGCCTGAGGGAGGAGTCTGGCACTGCGAGGAATATCGATAGGTGACACAAGGATCTGTCAGCTCCGATCAAGAGGAAATCCGTCGGGAATTATCCGTGAACCCGGATAGAATTCGGGAGATCTTGGATAACCACAACCGGGACCGAGGCGGTTTGATCGCCATTCTCGAAGAAATTCAGGCTGAGTATTGCTATCTCCCCGAAGAAGCCCTGCGGATGGTGAGCGAGGGGACAGGGCGATCTCTCGTGGATATTTATGGGATCGCCACATTCTACCATGCATTCAGCCTGAAACCCCGTGGGAAACATCTGATTTGCGCATGCGCGGGAACGGCGTGCCATGTTCGCGGCGCGCCGAGAATTGTGGCGGAACTTGAAAGGCAGCTTGGAATCAAAAGCGGCGAAACAACCCCCGATAATGCCTTCACATTGGAGACGGTGAACTGCCTGGGAGCCTGCGCTCTGGGACCGGTTGTTGTAATCGACGGCCGTTACTTCCCGAAAGTCAGAAAATCCAAAATCAGACAGCTGCTGGATCAGACCGTTGCGGGATTCGATGATATTCCGTCGGGAGAAGACGGGCAGGTATTCCCCATCGAGGTGAGCTGTCCCCGCTGCAATCATAGCCTGATGGATGCAGCGGTCGTTATCGACAATCTCCCGTCGATACGAGTCAGTGTGTCCTTCGATCACAACCACAGCCGACTTAGACTATCGTGCTTGTATGGTAGTCCCAGCAGTTCGGCAGAACAGGATATCCCGCAGAACACCGTAATGACCTTCTACTGTCCACACTGTCACAGGGAACTGGCCGACACGTCCATTTGCCCGATCTGTGAAGCACCGATGGCGTCGATGATGGTAAGTGGCGGAGGTGCCGTTCGGGTGTGCTCGCGTCATGGATGCAAGGGCCGCTTGTTGGATCTGTTCTGACGCTTGCCCGTGAATCCTGATTGGTTGAGCGTGATTTGCTCCAGAGAGGAAACCATCTATGCCGAGGTTATGTTCGATAGACGACTTGAAGGAACTGCGTAGCCTGTTCCTGGCCGATCTGGATCGAAGTCTGCCACGCCTGGTAATGTGCGCCGGGACAGCCTGTCGCGCAAGCGGCGCCAACAACATCATCGGCGCGGTGCAAGGATACATCATCAGGAAAGGTTTATCGGATCGAATCTCACTCCTGACCACCGGCTGCCACGGATTCTGCGAAATGGGCCCCTTTATCCTGGCCGAGCCGCAACGGGCTTTCTATACGCAGGTCAACATCGACGACGTACCGAAAATTGTCGATGCCGTGCTTTCAAACCGGTATCTCGATGAGTTGCTGTATCGGGACCCGCATACGGGAGAACCCTTCTACAGACTGGACGATATCCCCTTTTTTAAGAATCAGCGGCGAACCATTCTGGGTATGAATCAGAAGATCGACCCGACTCGGATGTATGACTACATAATCCGGGACGGATATGCCGCGCTGGAAACAGTGCTCGCGAATGGGGATCCCCGGTGGGTGGTGGATCAGATCAAGATTTCCGGTCTGCGCGGTCGCGGAGGCGGCGGCTTTCCCACAGGTCTGAAATGGGAAATGCTGGCCGATCAGCCCAATCGGAATGGCAAATTTGTCGTGTGTAACGCGGACGAAGGAGATCCCGGCGCCTACATGGATCGCAGCGTCCTCGAAGGAAATCCCCACAGCATTATCGAGGGGATGATCATCGGGGCTTACGGAACAGGAGCCACCGAAGGAATCGTCTATGTTCGAAACGAGTACCCGCTTGCCATTCAGCACCTTCTCATTGCGCTCAAACAGGCCCGCGAACACGGGTTGCTGGGAAAAGACATCCTTGGAAGCGGTTTCTCCTTCGACATCCGCCTCGTGCGAGGTGCCGGAGCATTTGTCTGCGGGGAAGAGACTGCGCTGATCCGCTCCATCGAAGGGAAGATGGGGGAACCTCGTCAACGCCCGCCCTACCCGATTCAGAAAGGGATCGATGGCAAGCCGACCGCAATCAACAACGTCGAGACATGGGCCAATATCCCCGTCATTATCCGCACCGGCGCGGAAGAATTTGCACAAGTCGGGACAAAGAACAACTCCGGCACGAAAATCTTTAGTCTGGTGGGAAAAATCAAGAATACGGGCCTGGTCGAAGTTCCCATGGGGATCACCATTCGGGAAATCATCTACGACATCGGCGGCGGACCGGTCGGCAAAGCAAAGATCAAGGCGGTTCAAACCGGCGGACCTTCCGGCGGATGTATCCCCGCCGAAAAATTCGACCTGCCCATTGATTACGACAGCCTGGCCAACGCGGGATCCATCATGGGATCCGGTGGCATGATTGTCATGGATGATAACACGTGCATGGTCGATGTCGCCAAATACTTCATGAACTTCCTCAAGGATGAATCCTGCGGAAAGTGTTTTACCTGCCGAAAAGGCACACAACGGATGTCGGAGATCCTTGGCGATATTTCGGAGGGGAAAGGTACACGGGAACAAGTCGATCTCCTGGAAGAACTGGCCCTGGTGGTCAAGGACACCACAATGTGCGGTCTCGGCCAGACCGCCTCCAATCCGGTACTTAGCACACTCCGCTATTTCCGGGGTGAATTCGATCGGCACATCGTCGATAAAAAATGCGATGCTTTTGTCTGCAAAAATCTCGTGGGCGCGCCTTGTCAGACTGCTTGCCCACTCGGAACAGAGCCTTGGCGCTATGTTGCCCTTCTTGAGAAAGAACAATATGAGGAAGCCTACCGGGTAATCCGGGAACCCAATCCGTTCCCGTCGGTTTGCGCTCGAGTCTGCGATCGGAAATGCGAACAGAGATGCCAACTCAGCGCCGGCGGAGGCGATCCATTAGCCATCCGCGCCTTAAAGCGATTTGTCACCGACCACGTGGACCCGTCGGTCTATAAGCCGATGAGGATTCAACGGAACGGCGACCCCGTGCCCAAGGTGGCTGTCGTGGGAGCCGGACCCGCCGGTCTCTCGGCAGCGCATGATCTTTCTCTTCTCGGCTACAAGGTCACGGTGTTCGAATCCGAGGAGGAACCCGGCGGAATGCTGATGAGCTGTATCCCGGCTTATCGCCTGCCTCGGGAGGTACTTCGCAAGGAAATTCGTTCGCTTCTCGATGAGAATATCACGCTGAAATGCGGAACGACCCTGGGGCGGGATATAACAATCGACGACTTGTTCCGGGATGGATTCAAGTCGATCTTCCTGGCAATCGGGGCCGACAAAAGCTGGCGACTGGATCTGGAAGGAGAAACCCTGGAAGGGATCTATTCATCTATGCAGTTCCTGAAAGCCCATAATCTGCGGGGAAAAGAGTTGGCGGGCGGGCTGGTAGGCATTATCGGAGGCGGCAATTCCGCTGTCGATGCCGCCAGGGTCGCCATGCGTCAGAAGAATGTCCAAGGGGTAACCCTTCTATACCGCCGCACATCTCAGGAGATGCCCGCTTATGCGGAGGAAGTCGAAGCTGCCCTGGAGGAGGGAATCAAACTTGAAACACTCGTATCGCCCGTGCGAATACGCTATATCGAAACCGCAATGAAAGAGGGAATTAAGGTTGAGACAATGGTCTCACCGGTAAAAATTCACTCCAAAGACGGTCGCCTGGTTGGTATCGAATGTATCCGGAATACACTGGGTGAACGGGATGCAAGCGGCAGACGCCGGCCAATCCCGGTGCCGGGCACGGAGTTCACCATTCCGTTGAACACGTTGATTGTTGCCATTGGCGAACGCCCGGATAGCGAATGCCTGGCCTCGATGGGATTGAAACTCGATAAAGACGGCCGATTGTGCGTCGATCCAAGAACTCTTCGCACAAGTCGAGACGCTGTGTTCGGGGGTGGAGACCTGGTCACCGGCCCCTACACGGTCGTGGATGCCATTGCCGCCGGAAAACGCGCGGCAGCAGTAATCGACCGCTATCTCCGGCGCAACGAACTACCCGAATCGCCCAACATCAATTTGCCCGAGGTCTTTATCGAACCGGTTGTGTCGGGTGATGAACAGCAAGAGGAATTGAAAAGATCTGAACCGCCCTCTCTACCCATTGAGCTGAGAAGGAAGAGTTTTGCGGAGGTGGAGGGGGGCCTGTCTGCCGAGGAAGCAGCCAGAGAAGCGAGAAGATGCCTGCGATGCGACCTTGAGTTTACATGGCGAAACAACGATCCGGCAGGCTGTGTCGCCGCAGAAGGGAAACCGGCATGATTACTCTGAAAATTAACGGATTGCAGGTTTCGGTTGAAGAGGGCACAACCATCCTCGAAGCCGCGCGGTTTCTCGGATTCCCGATCCCGACCCTGTGCTACATGGATGGGCTGTCGCCGTATGGGGCTTGCCGTCTGTGCGTGGTAGAGATCGGCGAAGGTCCGAAAGCCAAACTGGTTTCCTCCTGTACCTATCCGGTTGAGGAGGGCCTGAACGTGCGAACCGGCTCTCTGCGCGTGCTCCGGGCACGCAAGATGATCATCGAACTGCTGTTGGCTACTTGTCCGCAATCGAAGATCATACAGGATCTGGCCTCCGCCCAGGATGTGCGTCAACAGCGGTTCAAACAGGAACACGAGGATTGTATCCTTTGCGGCCTCTGCGTGCGGATGTGCGAGCAACAGATGATGGCCCGCGCCATCGGCTTTCGCGGTCGCGGCCAGAACCGAAGTATCGGGACACCTTTCGATATCCGCTCCGAGGATTGCCGATTGTGCGGCGGCTGTATCTACGTCTGTCCCGCCTGCCAGCTTCGCTGTACGTATACCGAACCGGATAAGGCCATCTGCGGCGGATGCGCGAACCTCGCTCCGCCCTGCGCCGAGAAAGAAGCATTCAATGACAGAATGTGCTACATGGACCCCTGTGTGGCTTGCGAAATAGAAAAGCAAGGATGATCGGAAAGGAATCCAATACGATGTCGATGACTCTCTCCAGAATCAACGCCTCCGCAGCAACGTTGACGAAAAACAGGACCGAACAGTCCGTCGTTCCCGCATCGGGCATGTGCGTCACCTGCGTAGACGGCTGCATCGGGATGTGTGAAATCGGGAAATCCGCTTATCGGGGCCATGAAGTCATCTACCCTCAACCGTTCGGGGTGATTACAACGGCGGCGGAGAAAACGTATCCCGTTGACTATTCCCATTTCAACATCATGGGCGGCGCGGTCGGCGCACAGGGCGTCGAGGCCGACAGCGATAAAGCCATTTTCCCGGCGGTGAACCTGGAAGTGGCGTTCGGTCATGACAATGGAATCCGGTTCCGTCGCCCGTGGATTATTCCGGGGATCGGGTCGACCGACATTGCCAAGAACAACTGGGAAGGCCTGGCTATCGGGGCCGCTCTGGCGGGAACGGGTCTGACAATCGGCGAAAACGTGGTCGGCATGGATATGCAGGCGGTCATTAACGGCCGTGTGACGGATACGGTGGACCTGAAACGCCGGGTGAAACTCTATAAAGACCACCAGCAGGACGGCTACGGGGCCATTGTCGTGCAGGCCAATATCGAAGACACGCGGCTTGGGACGCAGGAATATGCAATTGAAAAACTCGGTGTGGAGTGCGTGGAACTCAAATGGGGCCAGGGCGCGAAGAATATCGGAGGAGAGGTAAAGATTCGCGATCTCAAGAAAGCCCAAGTGCTCTATGAACGCGGCTACATGGTGCTCCCGAATCCGACCGATCCGAATGTCATCGAAGAGTTCCATCGCGGTTCGTTCAAGGAGTTCGAGCGTCATTCCCGAGTGGGAATGGTAACCGAAGAGTCATTCGCCCGGCGAATCAAGGAACTCCGTAAGGCAGGCGCCAAATATATCTTTCTGAAAACCGGGGCGTATCGCCCGGCGGATCTCGCGCGCGCGATCGTATTCGCATCCCGCTACAAACTCGATTTGCTGACCGTGGACGGCGCGGGTGGCGGAACCGGCATGAGCCCCTGGCGTATGATGAATGAGTGGGGGATTCCGCCTGTCTACCTGCACTCGCTTCTGTACCAATATGCGAAGCGCATTTCGGACAAGGGCGAATATCTCCCCGCGCTGGCCGTGGCGGGCGGATTTACCTTCGAGGACCAGATTTTCAAAGGTCTTGCTCTCGGAGCGCCGTTTGTGAAACTGGTCGGCATGGCCCGCGCGCCGATTGCAGCCGCCATGGTCGGCAAGACAATCGGTCGCACCATCGACGATCGCCAGGTTCCCGTGTATATCGAACGTTTCGGATGCTCCAGGGAAGAGATATTCGTAACCGCCGGCAAACTCCGCCAGGAGATGGGGAATGAGGCATTCGAAAAAGTTCCTACCGGTGCGCTGGGTCTCTACACCTATTACGAGCGACTGGATCAGGGCTTGCGCCAGCTGATGGCCGGTAGCCGCAAATTCGCTCTGAAATACATTTCACGAGACGACATTGCGGCGCTGACCCGCGAAGCCGCTGAAATCAGCGGGATTCAATACATCACCGACGTGGACCGGGATGAGGTGGAGAAGATTTTCGGGAAGTAAGGTCTTTATTCCGGCCAACCACAAGCATCAGGGGTGTCAAAGCGCCTTCCACAGCGTGATGAGACGCTTGCTTTCGACTGTATAGGCGGAAGCGTCATAGTCTCCGTAAACGCTTGACAGATCCAATTGAACGGTCGGCATGATCTGTTTTAATTCCGGTAGCGTATAGTATCGCAGATCCCAACCACTTTCCTTGCGTTCACTTCCGGACTCAAGAACGGAACGCCGCGTCAAGACGCAAGAGGAAGCGTTAAAAGTAGTCGTCCGGTGATGCAACCGGCCATCTTCCAGCTCCTTCGTGTCGTTGCGTTTCCCAGCACCGAAGAATTCCGAAAGCCAAAAGATATTTGCCTGGTCAAAAAAGAAACAACCGCCAGGTTTGAGTGCACGGCGGATTCGCCCAAAGATATCGATGTTTGTCATGTCATCGTAGAACGCCAGAGAGCTGGACATTGAAAGAACGACGTCGAACGCCTCGACTATGGATAGACCGCGCATGTCGAAGATCTCGAATGTCACGGCAGCCGCCTGTTTCTGTGCGTTGATTCTGGCTTGCTCTATGTAGTCCGCCGACTGGTCAAATCCAGTCACCCTGTATCCCCTGTTCGCCAGGGCAATCGCGTGACGACCGTAGCCACATGCAAGGTCGAGGATTGCATCTTCCTGTCGGAGGAGCGCCGATTTTTCAACAAAGTCCACTTGTGCCTCGGCTTCTGATTCCTTGTAGAAATCTGTGGCAATCTGGAATTCGTTTGTGTAGTAGGATTCGTGAATTGTCATGGTGAATTCCCGGGTGTCAACCTCCTGCACGAACCGCCACGCTCTAGTGTCCTGTAACTGAATTATCTTCACAGAGTCCCGTTATCGCGAGCCTCCCTCCGGCGGGGCCGGTGATTGGGCAAAGAAAGTGGGGGAGAGGTCCCTCCCCCGAAGATCGGGGGAGGTTAGGTGGGGGTTGACTGGGTACCACAAAACTCCCCGGCCTGCCTGTCGATGACCGAGCTTTCTTAGGAGCGAAGCGTGGCAATCTCATTGTTCGAACGAGTGAGATTGAGATCGACACGTCGCGGCCCTTCGCAGACTCAGGGGCCGCTCCTCCTAAGAAAGCTCGCCCATCGTAAGCCTGAGATCGCCACGTCGCAGCCCTTCGCAGACTCCGGGCGGCTCCTCGCGATGACGGGTCATCGCGGTTCCGTGAGGCCATGCTTTCTTGATCCCAATCACCGGCTCCGCCGGAGTGCCGCTCGCGATGACGGGACGGGGCACGGCCCCGCGAGGCCATGCTTTCTTCTCCCAATCACCGGCTCCGCCGGAGTATCGCTCGCGATGACGGGACGGCCCCGGATACTATGCTTTCTTATTCCAAATCACCGGCCCGGCCAGAGGGATGCTCCGAATTGTCCCACCACGCTGTAATCACCCGATCCTCTGTCTTTTTCTTCAATTCATAATTCATCTTTCATCCTTCATCCTTCTCCCCCCTCACTTCATACCGTATCGCCTTCGCCTGTGCGATAATCCGCCATCCCCCTTCAATCCGCTCCACCGTTGCCTCTCCGACTGCGTTTCCATCCACGTCAAAGGCCTCAACCTCCAGGTTCTCTGCGCGCGCAATCTCCCCAATCGCCCGCCGCACATCCCCCTGGCTATACCGGCCTTCGGGTTTGCCGATCTCGATCTTTTCAACACCCTCCACTGCGATGATCGAAAGCCCCTCCTCTTCACCCGCCGCCGGGCACACCGCCAACGCGCCGGAGGTTCGTATCCCCGCATACTCCGTCTCCTGCCCGCGTCCGTCCACATAGACACACATCGGCGAACCTACCAGGTCCGCCCGATGCCCCTCTTCCATGCTCGACTTCTCGAAAAATTCCTTGCCTTTTATCGCGATCCATCCGAACGGCGATAACGTCACCTGCTCCCGGTCCACATCCACCGTCCATTCTCTCTTTCCATTGCCGTTCACCCAGATCCGCAGACCGTTCGGATACCGGATGAACATTCGGTTATTGCGCCATTGCCCCGTGAGAAATGCCTCGGATGATGAGATAAGATCCTCATTGGTCCCATACAGAATCACTTCCGGCTCCTGCATCACATACCGGCTCTGGAGTTGCTGAAGCATGTAATACGACCGGCAGGTTTGACGAATCCCGTGGCTTTCTTCCACCAGCCAGCCGATATGCCCGTACGCGATGGTCGCCGCGATAAACTGGTCGATGCTCTTCTCGATCCGTTCCGGCTTGTTCCACCCTTCACAGCGCTGGAAAAATCCGGCGGTCCAGGGCATCCCCATATCCACCGTCAGCGGGTGCATTTTCAGCAGATCGAAATGGGGCAGGTACGGGTATTCCCACAGGTTCAGGTTGCTGTAGGTCAGCCCGTAATTCCCCGTGGTCAGTCCGGTATACAGCCACTGATGATTGCCTTCCGACCAGCAGTGATTCTTGTAGATATCCTGATCGTGCAGCAGCAGCTCCCCGTAAGCGTAAAACGTTGAGGCAAACGTTCCCGCGCCGGGCACACGGGCATCGTAATCCGTGCGGTCCCATGGCGAGACCGAGGTATGCACGTCCGTGTAGGCCGCGTCCGTTCCGAACTTCTCCTGCACAATCGGCGCGATCTGTGCATCCGCTTCCACGGCACAAAGCGCCTTCGGCGAATAGCAGCGATACCACGCTCGAACCCACTCCCCGCTCGAATCCCGCATCACCCAATCCTCATCCCAATAGGCGTTCACCGGCGAGAAATCGCAGTAATTCGTGTACAGGCCGGATCGCCAGCCGAGAGACTTCTGATGAGCGATATACTTTTTCAGGGCTTCATCGCCACCTTTTCCGGGCGCGGCTTCCGTGCGGAATGTGAAACTCTCTCCTTCATCCCGCCAGGTGATTTCATGATTGCACTGCGTCAGCATTTCAATCCCATAAGCCCGCAGCATTCGCGACCGCTTCATTTCATTCTCGTAATTGCTCGGTCCCCAACTCTCCTGCCACAAACGCTGACCGGCAATGTGTCCCTCTTTCGCGGGCGGATTTGGAATGGTGCACAGGGTCTCCTCAAACATCGGCGAAACTGTGAAGAAAATCCGCTCGAACAGGTCGTTTCGCACTCCATCCGTTCGTGGGAGGTATCTCACGCCGCCGTTCAGGTAAATCCCGTCCTGCTTGATTTCATCCGTCGCGTATGGCTTGGAGCCGTTCGACTGATACCAGTCCATCCACACCGATGCGAAACACGGCGCTTCCCCTCTCAGCGCGAGCACACACAAATGATGCCGCCCATAATTGATATAAGGCAATTGGAATAATTCCGGCTCCGCCCCTTCGGTCAGTTTCCCGTAGGCCAGTTCGGTCGCCTTTCCGCCTTTGCAGAAAAAGTCCACAACCAGGGATTTCTGCCAGATCCGCAGATGGCTCTCCACACCGTGCGCCCAGACAAGTCGAACAACATCATTCTCCAGCACCGCCTCGGTCAACTGCGTGGACTTCGGCTCTTCTTCAAACAGAACTCCGGCTCCCACAAGCCCGTTCCCCACCTTGGTTCCGTCCAGAAATATTTCCACATACCCAAGGTCTTTCTGCCCCGGATGAAGGCGATATTCCAACTCTGCATCTTTCCCCTTGTAGAAGAACTCGAATGTCCCATCCTCGCCTTTTTGAACTGCGTTTCGATATCTCGCCTGGTAATTCTTCGGTAGAATCGTTTCGTTCCGGGTGGGGAAGGGAAGCTGTCCCGGCCCCGTGTTTGCCCCCACAGACTGGCCGGGGAATGGTTCGATCCCGCGTTTCGGGCGCGGATCGAACCGGAGCGGCTTCAGGTCTTCTTTGAAAACGGTCAGATCCTCAAGAAAAATCGCCTGGTCTTCCTGGTTGGAACAGCCGACGATCTTCAGCCCCGTAAACACGCCTTTGTCTCCGAGCTTCGCAACCGTCTCCCTGGCGATTTTCCGGTGAATCAGCCACCATTCTTTCCATCGGACCTGCGCCAGGTCGATCTCGTAGGCGTTCTTCTCCGCATCTTCCGCAAGAAAATACACTTGAACCGAGGGCGTCTTCGGGTCCTCGGTATATCCCCAGTTATTCCCGTGCACCCAGAGATGAACGCACTCCACCTCATTCCCCAGGGGGATCGGGGCGGGCGGGCGAAGGATCACCGTGCTGTCTTTGCCCGTGCCGTGATAGAGGAGTTTCCCCGTGTTCGATTCCCAGACCCGCTGTTCCGAGGATGGGTACGCCCGCGCCACAGCGCCTCCACTGCACTCCAGCGACCATCCATCCAGCGAATCGAAATTGACCAGCGGCGTCCGACCCGGTTTCCGGTTCGCCCTCACCATTTCGTAGGGGCGGTCTCCGACCGGCTCCTGGGCGGGTTTCGGCTCCGCGAGGTTGGCCACTCGGATTTCCCCCGCAGGGTCCGCGATTGCCTGAATCGCAAGTCCCATGATGAACCCGGAAAGGATAATCAGAAAAAATGTCGCATGGACGGCTTGATTTCTCATGCTGTGCGCTCCTTGCAGAAAATGATCTCCCATTGTGGACCAGACTTCGAATGATTTCCAGCGGCTTTGGTTGACTCTACAAAGATCTGTCTGATAAAGTTAGGCAATTCAAGCGGTAGGCGTGATTTTATTTCGGATGCCCCGCGATATTCATGACCAGAGGGAATAATATGGTCGATTTTCAGGAACTCGCAGACAGTGTGTATGGCGGTAAGAAAGACAAGGTCGAGGAACTGGTGAAGGCCGCGATCGGCGAAGGGCACAGCGCCAAGGAAATCCTCGAAGAAGGACTGATTCAGGGCATGAACCGGATCGGGATCGACTTCAAGAACAACCGGGTGTATGTCCCGGAGGTCCTGATCGCAGCCCGCGCGATGAAAGCCGGAATGACCATCCTCCGACCGAGAATCGTCGAGGAGAAGGTGGAACCGAAAGGCCGTGTCGCAATCGGAACCGTCAAGGGCGATCTGCACGACATCGGCAAGAACCTGGTCGGGATGATGCTGGAAGGTGCAGGATACGAGGTCATCGACCTCGGCGTGGATGTCGCCCCCGAAAAGTTCATCCAGGCAAACAAGGAGAAAGGCGTCGGTCTGATCGGAATGTCTTCCCTGCTGACAACGACCATGCTCGCCATGCGGGATGCCCTTCAGGCTTTCGAGCAGGCCGGAATCCGGGAGAATGTCAAGGTTATGGTCGGTGGTGCGCCGGTCACCCAGAAATGGTGCGATGAAATCGGCGCGGATGGCTATGCCCCCGATGCCGCTTCCGCCGTCGAACTGGCTGAATCGCTCATCTGCGCATAACCCCATCGGATCTCTGAGCAGTATCCCACGGATACTGGGATAGGATCATCAAGCGATGCAACGGGCCACACCTGTCCGTTGCATCGCTCTTTTCCCCTCTTCCCATCGCGGACCCCTTCTTCCCCCTCTCCCTCCGGGAGAGGGTTGGGGTGAGGGCCGCCAAACCCCGTCGGTCCCATTCGTCCTATTACTCGATCCCCCCGTCCACCTCGTCCCCCCTGTCCACTCCGTCCACTCCGCCGTCTGTGATACACTGTCTTATGAGGCACACCGCCCATGACCACCACAATCGACACCACCACCTTCGGCTCCATCACAATCAACGGAACAACCTACGACTTCGATGTCCTCATCCGTTCCACCGGCGAAATCGAAAAGCGCAAGAAAAAACTCTCCAAGCAGGTGTACGGCAGCTCCCACACCCTCTCTAAGGACGAAGCCAAACACTGTTATGAAGAGGGCCTCCGGACCATCGTGATCGGCAGCGGGCACGAGGGCGTTCTTCACCTCTCCGAGGAGGCAACCGAGTATTTCGAGAAGAAAGGGGTCGAGGTCATTTTATGCCCGACCCCCGAAGCCATCAAAATTTTCAATAAGCGAACCCCCTCCACCGCCGGTCTCTTCCATATCACCTGCTGAACCATGCCGCACGGCCCCCCGCCTTCATGGTCCCGCCAAATGCCAATCCTCCCCAAAAACCGCATGATTCTGCATTTGTCCCTGTTCATCCGTGCCTGTCCATGTTTGTCTGTCCACCCTGTCCAACCCGTCCACTCCTCTCTCTTCAATTCTCAATTCCTAATTTTTAATTCTTAATTCCCCCGTCCACCCCCATTCATCACGCCTGCCCTATTCAGTTATATTTCACAATCACTTTCTATCCCGGAGCACTCCCGTGAAAAACCTCTTCTGCCTGGCCCTTCTTTTCATCATCGGACATTCCGCCCCCGCAGGCGCCCTGTCAGTGTCACCTACTCCCTCTTTCTCCTTTCACATCGAGGAAACCTCCGGCATCCCCCGCTATTTCGAACCGACACAGGTCAGCCTTCCCTTTGCGCAGGGTATGCTGAAAGAACCCAACACGATCTCCATCTCCGACTCCTCCGGCCAAGCCATCCCCTTTCAAGCCGAGGTACTGGCCCGTTGGGATGACAACTCCATTCGCTGGTTTCTGATCCGCTTCCTGGCGAGCATCCCCACAAACGGGACAGCCGATTTCAGGGTTAACATCGTTGCCGATAATCCAATTCCCTCCGAGTCGCCAATGGCCCGCCAGGAAGGTTCAACGTGGATCGTTAACACCGGCCCGATATCCGCCATGATCGGCGCGGAGCATAACGGTACCTTTGCCATAACAGACAAAGAAGGAAACAGACTATTCACACAGATTCCCCGCCTCACCGTCTATTCCCCCACCGGACAAGAACATCGCTGTGCCCCGCCGGATAGGATTCAGGTAGAGGAAAACGGCCCACTGTACACTTCCGTCTTCTTGTCCGGCCCGATGATCGCAGAAGACACTCAATACAACGGCCTGTTCCAATACGAAACCCGCTTTCATTTCTGGCGCGGACTTCCACGCGTGTTGGCGGAACACACCGTCATAGCCGCGCGAGGCGCGGAGAAGGGAATTACGATTGTCGATGGCATCGTTGTCGATATGAAACTGGAGGCCGCTTTTTCCAACTACGCAATCGGGACCGAGCAAGATTGCTATTCCGGTGACCTCAGTCCGTCCGATTCGGTATATCTGAAACAGAACTGCGCATACTGGCATGAATGCACCCAGGGTTCTGATCCGCAAGTGGAGCCTGTGAAATACGTTGTATTGGAGTCCGATTTCAGCTATGGAATAGTCGATCAAGAGGGCAGGGAACTGCAAAAGGGAGAAAAGGCTTCCGGTTCACTCATGGCTACTGCTGACAATCGTTCCTTCGGTATAGCTGTACGCGACTTCTGGGAGGAAGGCCCAAAAGGGTTGCGTGTTGCCGGAGATGGTTCCGTTGCAGTCGAATGCTACGCGCATTGGACCCCGCAACCGGGCGAATCACGACCCGAACGGATTCGAACTCCGGATTTCTCTACCCATCCGCGACTCAGTGCCTGGGCCGAAGCAGCCAATACCAGTCCGGAAGACCGTATACGCCTCTGGCTCAAAGAAACCGGCTATTCCGGCCCTGTCCGTCGCGGTCCTTTCCGCTTCGGTGAAGGCCGGGCAATAACGACTGACGTGCTTTATTCCTTCGGCGAAAATAGCAACACTCAGCCCGATATTTCAATTCTGCAGGCTTTTCGATACCCCCTTATCCCAGTCGTCGATCCAAAATATGTCGCCTCTACCCACGCCTTCCCCTTTATTAACCTTGCAGCCGCTGAAAGCGGGCTGCCGGTATTCGAAAAAGGTCTGAAAGACTTATTCGATAACTGGAAAATACACGCCATCCGCTACGGATTCCTTCATTTCGGCGATGACCAGTGCGCCTGGGGATACAACGGTACTGTTCCGGCAACCACCGATGACCAGGAATACGACACAACACAATGCCTGACCATGCAATTCGTCCGAACGGGAGACCCGGAATATCTTCGCTGGGCAAAAATCTGCGCCCGGCATTTCATAGATGTTGACCAGGTCCATCCAAGCGGGAAGTTACACTATCATGGATACACATCGGGCGGCGACTACCATGAGGAAAATGTCGGATGCGATATGGGCGGGCATCCCTATATCGGCGGAATCGTCAACCATTATCTGCTCACGGGTGACCGCCGGAGCCTGAGGGGGATTCAACGGCTGGCTCATGCGCTCGCGGATTACGGATCAAACGCCCGTGAACTGATTTTGACAACGGACGGACGCTCGCTAAGCCGGGCGGGTGTTTGTTTGGCCGCCATTTACGATCTCACACGGAATCCGGCACATCTGGAACCGGTCCATAAGATGGTCGATACGATTAACCACCTTTCCGGCGATGTAACCAACGATCTCCGTGGCGAATCCCCTTTTGGGATGTGGTGGCTGAATCACAGCGAAATGTGCTATCACGTTCGCGAGTTGCTTGTCCGTTATCACGTCGCTACCGGCGATGAACGTACATTGGCTACTCTGAAAATGGCCCTGGATCTATATATTCACGATTTGTGGGACAACCAGGAGGAGGCCTGGCGCGGCTTCCTTGGCGCGCCACATGATTTCAACATGCCCTATGAGCAACCCGTTGTGCGAGAAGGCCGAAACATGTATACGAAAACCGGCTATGCTGCCGCTGAAATTGGTTTTTCTTTCGCGTATCTCGCGGCAATCACTGGCGATCATTCCTATCTGGCTCCTTTTCTGGATTACTTGGACGACTTGGGATCCGATTATGCCGTCGGTTTCGGGAACCGCCAGTTCGCCCGACAGCAACTCTGGTCCTTGCCGTTCGTTTCTTTGTTGCCGAAAGACTGGCCCGAAACACGCGACACACTTGTCCGGAAAGAAGCATTTCGCGCTACTCTATCGGAATCCAACGGATTGAATGCCTGGACACCGGATGGCATCATAACCGGCCGTGTTACTGGTGATTTGCAATGGGCAGATAGCCCTTTCGGGAAAGTATTGCGGACATTCGGAACAAGTTATGTTTCTTTTCCTGCACCACAAAACATTCTGGAAATGCCGGGTACCGTCTCCTTCTGGGTCCGAAAAGATGAGGCTCGATGGGATCGTAAACCGTGGCCGTGGTATGGCGAACTTCGAGGATTACTTTATATCGGCTCGGAAGTACGCGAAACCAACGCGCTTGACTTAATGATGCTGAAGGAGAATCTGTGGACCCGCCTGTACGATCATCGGGGCTGGGAAACCGCTGCGATTCACTCCCCATCGCCGGAATGGGACACGGGAGCCTGGCATCACATTGCGGTTGTATGGAACCGGTTCCGCCTCACCACGTACGTGAACGGCGTGGAAGTCGGCAGGGAAACCCGGTTCGGATTGCCGAACGGTGGCCAGACCGAGATGGACCTGGGCTGGCGTCCAACAAATCGTTACGGCCAGGCGGATTATTATGATTTACGTGTATTTCGGGCCGCTCTACCGGAATGGCGAATTCGTGAAATCTATAATGAATCAATACCCATACAATAAATAAAATGCAATAAGGGCATGTGATCAGGCCCGAAAAAGAAGCTTATCGATCCCTTTCAGTACGGACGCCTGTTGCTTGATTGACCACAACGCCTGTCCTCCAGGCCTTCGATACCGGCTTACCCGTAAGGACATCTTCCTCTGTGAAAGTAGCCATCAAAATCTGTTTCTTGGCGGTTCGCTCAAAATCATAAATCAGGTAAATCGTTTCATCTATTGCCTGGACTCCATCGGGATAGGACACCCCGCAACGTTCGTCGATCATCAGCCCCCCTGCCCATGTTTCTCCGTCATCCTGGGAGACAAAAGCTTTCAAGTGCGAACGGGCCTTTCCATCAGGCGGATCATGTTTCACAAAAAGAAGATTACCAGAATGGAGACGACGCATAAAAAAACGTGCATGAGGAATATGAGTCACGTGTGCTGCGGATTTTCCTTCACTCCAGGTCTTCCCGCGGTCTGCAGAGTAGCATTCCCCGATTCCATATTCCGTGCGAACTAGTTTCCATAAATCCCCATTATTCTTCTCCACGATGATATGCTCATCGCAGGACCGCTCCGGCACTCGCGACTGCCCGAGAAACTCCCAATTCTTCCCCTGGTCTTTCGATACAATCACATTGGAACCGCTTTCATTATCCAGCGGCCGCTCATAGGCCGCATCGGTTCTTCTCGGTGGGAACGCCCATACTGCCGCAGGTAAAAGCCACTCCCCGGTAGACAAAACCGTCGGTTTATTCATCATGATTCCGTGACAGATCCTTTTTGGCTGAGACCACGTTGGACTCTCGGAATTCGGGTTCTTCGTCGTAATGCACCAGACACCGGATCGTCCGTCCCACCAGCCGTACGATTGCGCCCAGAAAAGCCATAATGTACCGGTTGGGTCAATCCATAGCGCCGGATCGTATGCCCGAACCTCGCCTTCCGGATCGATTACCAGCCGCAGATCTGTCCACGTATGTCCGTCGTCTCCGCTTGTAACCAGCATCACATAATTCTCAGGCCCCTCTCCCTCACCTCCTCCATACCATGTTGCCCACAAACGACCGCTCTTTGCACGCTCAATTCCCGGAATGCCCTGGAATACTCTCGTTGCATCCCCATATTTCGCACCGGGATCCGTGCTTATTTTCGGAGACATTAGCGCAGGATCGTCGGAAACCGATAATCCTGCGACAAGGTTAAATATACACATAAAATAGGAAAGCATGAATACACACCACCTTTATGTTGAGATATTTTTCATATACTTCCGATATTGAACGCGAAACAGCAGCGCCGTCAATAGTCCAATAATTATCGCAATAATTGCAACATTCCACCGTGCGATATACAGGCAGGAAAGCGCGATCACACCGACCGCGACCGACACGGCCCCCAGGAGCGCAATGCCGAATCCGCGCGGGATTGGTTTCCAGCCGGGAGATTCGATCCCGGATTTCTCCGCGATTGGCCCCCACCAGCCCAGCGGATGCGCCCTGCGATAAAAGGCAACTAACACTTCATCCGGCTCGGGCTTCGTCAGCAGGGCCACCATTATCCATAAAACCGTGGTTGCGGCCATGGATGTAAGTACAACGATGTACTCCACATCTTCCTGAGGCTGAATAATGTGCCGAAAAATGACGTATTTATTCAGAAGGAATATAAACGGCCCTCCAAAGGAGGCCGCCAGGCGCGCTTGAATATTGAATCGCCACCACCACCATTGCCCCCAATTCGCCGTCAACTCGGCGGAGGATAGACCGAGCATAAACACGGATATATCGATTACATTCTCTGCACGCGTCGCCACTAGGATGGCGAGACCGAGAATGACGCATGTGACGATGCGGCCGACATTCATGTAATGTTTCATCGACGCGGCTTTTACAAAGCAACGTCGGTAAATGTCATTCAAAAAGACCTGCGCTCCAAAATTTACATTTGAATCGACCGTAGACATAATCGAAGCGCCGATGGCAATGATCGCCAGGCCGATTAGCCCCCCGGGCATGTAATGCGCCAGCAACATACCGTAACTGAGCTCCTTGTTGATACTGCCGTCATACAGCCCCGGCCATTTCACCATGGCCCCGAGGGCCGGCAGAGTCAGGACGGCTAACATGAAGAACAGGACAACCTCTGTCCAGATATACATCTTCGAGGCTTCCCTGGCGCTGCGGCAGGAAATCAAACGCTGCCCTTCCATGGCTCCCGCCATCGGGGCAACATCGCCCCCATATCCCACCGCTGTTCCCACGGTCCATGCAATAACCCCCATCAGCCCCAGCAGTTCATGGCTCCTGGGAGGATGCCACGAAATGACGGCCTCCCCGAATTGGCTAACCAGGGCGTCGTGCAATCCTTGTGGCCCTCCAAAATCCTGCAGGACAAGTGCCATCAGCAGAATCGACGCCGCAATCATGATAAGGGATTGAAACAAATCCGACACTACAACCCCAATCAGTCCGGATAGCATGACATAAAACAAAAGAACAGGAATCACCAACAAGTATGTTTCATACTGCTCCCACCCAAGAATCGCGTGAAAGACCTTGTGCAATCCTAGAAGGCCCGACCCGGTCCATGCCACGACCGCGATGAACGCGCTGCGCAGCGCGATCCACCCACGCATGACAAGGGCGGGTCTTCCGCTGAAACGCAATTCATAGAACTCCGGCGAGGTGAATATCTTCAAATGATGCCAGGAAACCGCAAACAGAACACAACCGATCAGCAACGCCAGCCCGAATCGGCTGATATACCACCAGCAGATAAACAAGCCACAAATCACCGTCATACCGCAATAGGCGGGTGCAACATCCGCATTCATGCACGTCGCCGCATACGAGACCCCATTCAGCCATCCAGGTAAATTTCGGCCCGCCAAAAAATAATTCTCAATGTCTTTCTGAGCAAACCGGCGATAATACAAACCCATCGCTACTAGAATAAGCATGTAAACGCCCATCACAACATAGTCGATGACCTGCAAAGTGACTTGAGGAACCTCGGATTCCATTCGTGTATGCTCCAAAAGAAAGATGTCATACAGACTCGGCTAAATGCCCGAATTCCAACGCACACCGATACAGCGCGCGCGGAACATGAAAACATCCCTTCCATTTGCCACCTTTCAGATCGAGGAACACCTTTCCCTCGCGGCTCAGGTAACCGAACCATTCTCCGTATTCCGGGTCGGGGAATCGCTCCCAGGTATACTCATGGACCCGCTCGAACCAGCTCCAGCATTCCTCCCTTCCGGTAAGGCGATACCCCATGATCAGCGCAACCAGCGTCTCCAGGTGCGCCCACCAGAGTTTCCGATCCCATTCGAGTTGCTGCGGCGGCTTGCCTTCGATATCCAGGTAATAGAGAAGTCCGCCATACTCGGTGTCCCAGCCATAGTTCAGCGTGTGTAGCAGAATATCTACACACAAAGAGATCGTCTCTTGGTCTCCTTTCCGGTGTGCAATATCCATAAGGAACCATGTCGCCTCAATGCCATGGCCCGGAAGAATCACGCGGCCCTCGAAACAATTTACATGGCCCCCATCGGGCGAAACATGTTCAAACAGGAGATTATGCTTCCGATCCAGAAAATCCGAGAGAATCTCTCGGACAGACGCATCCACAGTATCTGACTGAAAAGAGCTGTCTTGAAACCATTCCAGTTCCGAACACAGGTTCGACAGAATCATCGGCACGGCCAGTGCTTTCATCGGTCTTGATCCGGGATAGGCCTTCGTATATTGTCCCTTGGGATTCCCCTTGCGCCGAAGAATGTTCGCGAACGTCTTCGCGGCAATGTCCCTGGCCGATTCATCCCCGGAGGCAAGGGCGTATTGGCTGAACGCCATCGCCGCAAAGCAGTCCGAAAATATATTATATGGTTGAATTAACGGTCTCCCCGCCCGGTCCAGGGAAAAATACCAATTTCCCCCGTCATCCATTCCATGCCGCCGAAGAAAGTCCGCCCCATGCCGGGCAATGTCCAGCCACTCGGATCTCTTCTCCAGTTGGTTGTAAAGCGTGGAGAACATCCACACCTGCCTCGCCTGAAGCCAGACAAACTTGTCCGTGTCGAAGCAATGGCCGCATCGATCCAGGCAGGTGAAATAGCCGCCGCATTCACGATCAATGGAATGCCGCTCCCAAAAGGGAATCACATCCTGCAATAAAGCATCCCAGTACTGCTTCTGATACGCGTGAAAGGTTTCTCTTGTCGGCTTCATCCTTCTCATTCTCCTTTTTCTTGTCCAGGATCGCAACATCTATACTTGGCTGATCTCTCTTCTCCCCCCGAGGACCAGTCTCTTCTCCCTCTCCCTACTGGAGAGGGTCGGGGTGAGGGTCCTTCCAGTAGGACAGGCGTCCCTGCCTGTCAACTAACCTTTCAACCCTCCCGTAATGATCCCGCGTATAAATGCTCTCTGCGCGATAAAAAACAGGACCACAACCGGCAGCACCATTAACGTACTCGCGGCCATCAGCATCCCCCACTCAAGAGCGTGACTGCTTTGGAATTGCTGAAGCCCAAGCGAAAGGGTAAATTTCTCCGGACTTTGGAGGTAGATCAGCGGATTCAAATAATCTACCCAGCTCCACAGAAAGGAAAACACAACAACGGTTACCAGCCCGGTGATGGAAAGGGGCATCATGATTCGCGCATAGATTTGCCATTCGGAGCATCCATCAATGCGCGCCGCCTCGCTGAGGGCCTCCGGTATTCCACGAAAGAACTGACGCAGCAGAAAAATGAAAAAAGATGTCCCCAGAAAGGAGGGTACAATCAGCGGCGCAAAAGTGTCGATTAGCCGCAAGGTCCGAAAAATGACAAAAACCGGAATCATGGTGACCTGCGGCGGCAACAGCATGGTGGCCAGCATCAGGTAAAAGCAGGCATCGCGCCCACGCCAGGGGATTCGGCTGAAACTGTATGCGACCAGGGACGCGCTGAGCACATTACCCAAGGTATTTGCCGCAGAAATGATCAGGGTATTCCAGAGATACCGCAGAAAGGGAATAAACGTGAGTGCTTCCAGGTAATTGCGCCAGCGAATGGGCCAGGGAAACCAGTCGGGAGGAAATGTAAAGATCTGATGGTTTGTTTTGAGTGAGGAAATAACCATCCACCAGAACGGCAGGAAAAAGAGAAACGACCCCGCGAAAAGCGCGGCGTAAATCCACGTCCGGTCGTTTGACTTTCTCGGCATCCTCGCAGTCCTCTATCGTTCCTCCGCGTAATGAACCCAACCGCTCGTTTTTAGAATGACATAGATCACGGCCAGCGAAATCAGAAACAGAATCCAGGCCATCGCACTCGCATATCCCATTTGGAAATGCTGAAAAGCGTGCTGATAGAGATACAGCGCATACACCAATGTAGAACCTTCCGGCCCCCCGGCTCGGCCGCCGTATTCCGGCGAAATACCGGTGGTCATGATATAAACCTGTGTGAAATACTGAAACGAGGCGATCACGCCCATGATCAGGTTAAAAAAGATCACGGGACTGATGCAGGGCAGCGTGATGTTCCATAGGCGTTGCAGTCGATTTGCGCCGTCCACCAGGGCGGCCTCGTGGAGACTCTGCGGTACCTGCTGGAGTCCCGCGAGGAAAATAATCATGATATTTCCCACGCCCCAGAGATTCGTTAAAATCAGCGCCGGTTTGGACCAGGCCGGATCGGTCAGCCAGCCGGGGCTATTCACGCCCAGGGTGGCGAGGAGGGCATTGATACACCCATACTCCGGATTCAGAATCCACACCCAGAGAATGGCAACGGCTACCACAGGAACAACACTGGGAAGGTAGAAGACGGTACGAAAGAAGGACAGGAATCTGACATCCGTGTTCAGAAGAGCTGCGAGGGAAAATGCGAGCACGAGGGAAAGAGGAACTCCAAAGACCATCATGTACAGGGTGTTATAGAGCGTTTTCAGAAAATGCGGGTCCTCAAATAAAAGAATCCGGTAATTCTCCAATCCTATAAAGATCGGTTCGCGCACAACATTGTAACTGCAGAGAGAATAATAGAAACTGGCAACGATCGGTCCCAGCGTAAATATACAGAATCCCAGAATCCAGGGGCTGGCGAACAGAAGACCGTTCTTGAAATGGAGTCGTTCCTGTCGAGTCATGAATTCTCTTCTGTAATGCCAAGATGTCGTAGCGAGCGATCCAGCTCCCCTTGCAGTCGATGATTCAGAACGGGCAATGCCTTTTCCGGTTCAACCGCACCGGAACAGATATTCTCCATGATATTGTTGAACTCGTTGTAGAAAAATTGTCCGATGGGAAGGGCAGGGAGGGGCCGGGCGCGACCCTCAAGAAAAAAATCAATAAAGATCCGCATTCGAGAATGGTAGACATCTGCATAAGCCGGATCGTTCAGCGCAGCGCGTAAGGGTGGAACATTGTACAGTGTCGCGGCGAAACGCGCCGATTGCGCCGGTGAAATCAACCAGGACAAAAAAGTCCACGCGGCATCGGCATTCCGACATCCCTGCGGAATAACCCAGAAACTTCCGGTCATGGCGCTCTGGCTTTTCTGATTCGGTACGGTGCTCACAAAGGGAATCAGGCCATAATCCAGGTCGGGGGCATTGCGCTGGATAAAGGAGATCTGCCACTGCCCGTCTTCCCGCATGGCGAGTTTCTCTCTGTAAAACGGATTGTTCGGGCTGTCGTATTCGCCGAAGGTCGCAACAAACCGGCGGTAATTATCCATTCCGTACTCGCGATAGAGGGAGGCGATCCAGTTCATCGCTTCCACATTTTGCGGCGAGTCGATAAGAAATTGTCTGGTATGGCGGTCATATAAGTCGCCCCCGAAGTTCCACATCCAGATGTAAGAATACTGGAATTCGGGAATGAAGCCGATCCGCTCCAATTTCCCGGCGTCATCACGTCGCGTAAGACGTGCGGCACATTCTCTCAGTGAGTCGATATCGCCGGGCGGAGATTCCGCGTCTAGTCCCGCCTCAGTGAACAATCCCTTATTGTAGAAAATCATCCATACATTCAATGCCGTGGGAACACCATACTTCTTATCACTGAACATTCCATATTCCCAGACATTCGGCAGGTAGTCCTCCGGCCCAAGCTCGTCGCGGTCCAGGTAGTCATTCAGCGGAATAAAACACCCGGCCTCGCCCATGGTCGGCAGCATCCAGTCCCACACCGTCGCGATATCCGGCGGAATTCCTCCGGCAATCGCAGCCATTAACTTGTCGCCGATAATGAAAAAAGCCGGTTTCACCTGGATCTGCGGATGCGTGTTATTGAATTCCCCGACCAGTTCCTCAAGGAATTTTCCTTCATAGCCGCCCCAGGCATGCCAGAAAGTCAGGCGGATTACGGAGTCGTCCTGTTGCCTGCCACAACCGGAAGTTACCAGCAGAATGGTGAATATCATCAGTCCGGTTCGCTGATGGTGGGTGAGACCTGTCGCGTCGAAGATCCGGTACAGGCAATTCATGTTTCTTGCCGGATGAAATCCTCGGCAGAGGATATCTCGGTTTGCCCTGAAGGGTACGGTGTATTCGAACAATAGGAACTCAAGTGTTCATAATACTGCCGATACAACTCCGCGGCTACGGAACCGGCGGCGGGATTCATATAGTCGAAATAACTGAATGTGACAATCCGTTCGACAGAATCGGAGACTAGTTCCATCTGGCGAATCATTCTCTCGTGCGGTGCAGGATTGGCCGCCCAGGGTTCCCAGTCCAGGGGCACTCCCGCCTGCTGGTCGAACATCTCGATATCGGCCCAGAGTTGCTTCCCGCAGGCTCCGGCAAGGCTTTTCAAGATGAAGAAGCACGCGGGAATTTCCAGCAGCCGATCCTCTTTAAAAATCCCCACGCTGTCCTGCATCATGATGATATCGACCATGGAAATCTGCCGAAATATCCGCTCCCATAGACCTTTGAATGCTTCCAATCCGTTCGTAACCGTAAAATACGGCGCAATGGCCGTCGGCCGGTCGCCGGGCATGAGCTTGCAACACATCGCAATCGAATTGACCCAATTCGGCAGGCACGAGGGATCTTCCGTCTCCTCCACAAACACATTGCATAATTCGTAGGGGATATACCAGCCGTGGAAATTGTCGTAACGCCCATATTTTTCCTGGATCTCCTCAATAAGAAAGCGACTCCTATCCAGCAATCGAATCAGCTGTGTCTTGGATTGCAGCATCCACGCAATCTCCACATGGGGCAGGCCGATCCAGATCTCCATGCCCAACCCCAGGGACTCCTGGAGAACCGCCTCCACCAGGTCCGTGTCGGAAAGACGGGAATAATGGCGCGAATCATAACAGACACCGCCCGGATTGCCGGTCAATAGGATCAACGTGTTAAGTCCGATGTCCTTCAGGAGAGGATATTGCCCCGCACGATAGGATGGATCGCTCCAGCGTTCGCACAGATTCCGCTCATTGAACGGGACAAAGGTCCCCGCGATGGGGAGCGTTTGCCCTCCGGCAGGCGGCTGACAAAATCGGTCGGGGATCTCCAACTTCCCCGTGCCGTTCTGCAGAGATCGGAAAATGATGTCCTGGTGACGTTTTCGCAGGTCCGGCGAGACAAGAACCTGATCGTGAAGACTCTGGGAGATTGTTTCGGTGGAACCAACAAATGTCTCATCGCACTGTGACATAATCATGCCTCGATTGGCCTGCCACGGCTCAGGGGATTGACCGAATGATCGGGAAGGCAAGGCTCCTGCCGAGCCGATCCTCTTATCACGAGCGGCTCGGCAGGAGTATCTGTCTAAAACCCTCGAGTAGGCTCACAACCCTCTCCCCGAAAGATTGGGGGAGACACAGAGAGGGTTGAACTCATCAGGCCCGGCGACTTCGGGTCTTTTAAGCCCCCCTCAAAATCCTCGACTTGATGACCTTGCCCCCCAGGACGATACGAACCGCCTGCCCGATCTGCACACAGTGGCTTACTGGTAAAGCATCCACTCGTCTCCCACGGCGGAGGTTCCTTCGGATTTGAATACCTCGATCTCCGAAAGGAGGCTGTGATGCCCCGCCACTTCCGATTCCAGAATCAGCTTTACCCACCGCGCCGCAACAGGACCGCCGGTCCATGTGTACGTATAGTTTGCTTCGGCACCTGTATCTTCCGTGACCGCTTCGCCCCAGTCGGCAAAGCCCGTTGTCGCGCTCGTGCTGGAACCGGAAACCAGGATCTGCTTCTGCGCCGGGACTGCCGAACTGATCGAAACAAATACCGTCACAACAACAGAACCGATATCGCTTTTCGCCGAGGCCAGGTCGATAACGATGGAACGGGGATTCACCGCGACCGATCCGTCCCAACCGGTCACCGGATCCCACGCCCAATCCTTGACCCCGTTCGTCAGCTCTCCGCCTGCATCGCCCAGCCAGTCGGTGCGCAACGGTGGATCCGCCGTGTAGGTCATTCCAGCCGCATAATTCACCGGCTGTGCCGAAATGCCGCCTGCCACCACCAGAGCCAAAACCGCCACCGGAATCGAAAACCAAAACGTCCTCATTTGCCTTTCTCTCCTTTTGGGTGAGATTTTGTCTTGCGACAATGCGCAAGCAGAAATTCTTATCCAGCCGCGCTGTTGCGCAAACTGGGACCGACCCGAATGATGTCCCCGGGACTCACAAGCCCATTACTCACATCATAGCGGTTATCCCCGAATGACCATTGCAACTGCTTGTCCGGCCCCACGGAATAAAGAATATAATTCGCTCGCCCGTCAAATTCGCCGTAATTGAACGGCGCATTCGATCCGAAATAAACGTAACATTGGTACCACCCGATCTTCTCATCATTGGGTGGAACAAAGGGGTCCTTTGGAATGGAACTCATATACGCCACCGGCGTGGTAAGAACAACGATTCCGGTCACGGTTTGATCCATCCCGTTCAGGTTGATCTTGACTCGTTGGGGGGCAATCAAACCAGTCCCGTTATCCACGGGATACGCATTATGGTCGATCTTGTACGCCGTCAGGGAGTCTTCAATGGAACGCTGTTCGGAATACACTCGCGAGATCGTCGCCCGCAGCCGCGCGTTGAGGAAATTGGGCACGGCAATCGCCGCCAGAATGCCGATGATGGCCACAACGATCAGCAATTCAATCAACGTGAAACCATATCTGGCCTTCATGATAGACCTCCGGATTTCTCTGTTCCGTCAACCAAATGCCTTCTCCCTCTCCCTCCGGGAGAGGGTTGGGGTGAGGGGGTCTGCCTCCACCCACACTCTGCCGCTAAAACAACTCCCAACTCGACACCCCCGTGGGAACGCCCTGGTAAACCTCCAGCTCACATGCAAACGTCGTGAATGTATTTGAATCGCTTCCCATGGTGACAAACCGCACATAACGTGCACTCACCGGCTGTTCAGGAATCAGCAGGTAGGGCACGTTACTGAACGGCGGATCGTCATCGTGGTCGTATAACTTCGGTACCATCCCCAGGCGGGTAAACTCCGTTCCGTTATCGGAAACCTCCACGTACGCTGTCCCCACAACAAAGACAAACGCCATCTCCCAGGCAGCGTACCAGGAGCGAAACGCCACGAGGTCGTGCTCCACAGCACCCAGATCAATCGTGATGTTCAGCGCATCGAGGCCGGTGAAATTCATCCAGCCGGTCACATCCGTTGAGGCATCTGCCGCCAGCTGGCCGTCCGTCAGGCGAATGCCATCGTCCGGACGACTCCCGTCGTTCCCGGGCGGATCGGTCATGTATGGCTTTCCAACCGCAATGTTCGTCGCGTCAGCCGGGATTGCGATCTCCCGCAATACCGCCACTTCCGAACACATCACATTCCCCGGCGGACTCTCCACGTAGAATCGCACATACCGGCCGGACACCGGCTGGGTAAGCGTCAAATCGTTGATGGAATGACGGATGGTATAGTCGTTCGCACCCGGTTCCGACATGTCCTCACTGCTCGCGTTGCCCAACACCGTGTAATTCGTGCCGTTTGTCGAAACCGAAACCTGCGTTTCGGCAATCCAGTCGGCGACCGGCCCGCCCTGCCCGGTGTAATCCACCGCCCAGAACACCCGGAACGAAAGAAGGTCATCTCTTGTCTGTCCGAGATCCACAACAATCTCCAACGGCTCGGCAAGCCCCTGCCAGGCAATGAACCGCTCGCCTTCGTTCTCACGATTCAAGCCGTCCGTGAGAATATCCTCCGATTGCGATCCAACCGGCCAGACCTCCACATACCCTCCAAGCGCCACATCCTCCCATCCCGTGCGCACCGTGATGTCGTCGGGGGATTCGTAAGGGAATAGAAACTCATCCTGGGCCATTGCCGTACAGACAACCATACAAAGGGAAACAGCCACAATTGAGAACTTCATGGTGACCTCCAAAACCCTGATGGGAATGCACACGTTTGCATAAACCTATCCTATATCAATCATTCAATCCCTGTCAATCCCCTGACGCAAAAATTTTAATAAATTTTGAGATATTACTCTATCTTGAATAAAATCAATCGGATTTGTCGTTCCATTTCCGATGTTCTCTCGGAAAACTGAGAATTGCGGGCTTGTGCAAACGTTTGTTTCAAAGTTATCCTGTCTGAAACATATTATGAGATCGTCCGTCCATGAATCGCAGAACCACCATTAAAGACATCGCGGCCCAACTCGGCGTTTCCCATAGCACCGTGTCGCGGGCCTTGCGCGGCGACAAACGGATCTCCTCCACAATGATCGAGAATGTCCGCCGCGTGGCGGAAGAAATCGGATATCGCCCGAATATCCTGGCCTGCGGACTCGTCCATAATCGCACCAGCCTCATCGGTATCCTGACCAGCAATGTGCGGGGATCTTTCTTTGCGGATGTCATTGACGGCGCACAGTCCGTCCTCGACAAGCGGCGATACAGCATTCTTCTCTGCTGCTCACACAAGAATCCCGTCGCGGAACGTGCGCACCTGGAGATTCTGATCGACAAGCAGGTGGAGGGAATCATTCTTCTGCCGGTCACCAGCTGCGGAACCAATAGCCGCGTGATCCGCCAGGCACAGGATCTCCACATCCCCATCGTGATCGTCGGTACCCGCAAGAAGGACGTGGATGCCCCCATGATCGGCACCGACAATGAGGAGGGCGGATATCTCGCCGCCAGGCATCTCATCGACTTGGGACACCGACGAATTGTTTATATCACCCCTTCGCGGGAAGATCTTCACTCCAAATGGCACCGCTTCGGTCTGGAGAATGCTCAACGGTATCGGGGATTTCTGCGTGCTATGACGGATTGCCGTCTGGGTGCGGAGGCCACTACCCTCGAAATTGACCCCGAACTCCAGGATATGAATCCCCTTCGGGATATGCTGAAGAAAAAATTTCCGCCGACCGCGTTCTTCGCTTATTCCGATCAGCTCGCCATTTCCGCGATGCAGGCCTCCCTGTCCTGGGGATACCGGGTGCCGACAGATCTTTCCTTTGTCGGATTTGATGACATTGACTTCGCCTCGCTGGTTTACCCGCCGCTGACCTCGATTGCGCAACCCAAGGTGGATATGGGACGCTTCGCCGCAAAAAAAATCCTCAACCAGATCGAAGGATTGCCGGAGGATGATTTATCCTGCACCCCGGAACTTCGTAAACGGGATTCCAGCGGCCCGGCCCCGAAATGAAAGGTGTCGTTATGGATGCTCACCGCCACTCACGCCAGAATCTGCTGACCGGAATACTGATCGGATTATTGGGTTTATTCTCTTCTGTGCCGACAGGATTCGCCATGAAGAATAACTTTTCTCCTCCTTTTCCCAACCGCAAGATCGGGCTGTCGGTGGCTCTCCTGGAGACCGGATCTGCCCCGACGGTCTTTACCTCATCCACGGACTGCGCCTCCCAGCTGAACCAGCTCAAGACGCTGGGAGTCCCGGCCCTCCTGGTCAATGCAGGACGCCCGTTCGCGGCGGTGAGCCTGCAATCCGAGGACCCCCTTTCGCAGATATTCAATGCCGCCGAATCCCTGGAGATCCTCATTATGTTGCCGAGAGAGGAACCGGATTGGCTTTCCCTGGACGGCGACGGTCTTGAAAAGACCCGTGCCGCAATGCTCCGCTATGCCGAGGAGATTCACTCACGGTTCGGCACGAAAAGCGCCTTTGCAGGATGGGTAATCCCTTGCGAGATCCCCGATGGACGGTTGGCGGATGAGACAGAACGGACACGCCTGGCGGAGTTCTATGCTTCACTGGTCTCCGCGCTGAAGGGTCTCGATTCGACCCGCGTCATCGCCGGTCTCGGTCGCATGTCTTTCGAGAATGACACCCCGGCAGTCAAAGAAAATTGGGCCGGTTTCCTGGAAATCGCCAAACTCGATATCCTCATTCTGCGAGGCGTATCGGAGACTGTTCATCCGAAAGTCAACGAACACCTGTGGGCGGTCACCCGTGCCGCCGATGAGCAATCCGTGCGCATGTGGGCAACCGTGGAGACCTTCTCAAAGGATGGCGAATCCATCGCACCGGCCGAATTCGGGCTTGTCGAACGTCAACTCACATTTCTCAGAAAATATGCCGAACACCTCGTCGCCTTTCCTGCCACGCAATATCTTCTGCCCGATACCGCCGATTCCACGTCGAAAGAAAACGCGCAGCGGCTGTATCAGGATTACCAGAACTGGTATCGGCAGCAGAGCACAAGTTTCTCTTATTTGACACCGATCATGCCGCCCGTCCCGTCCGAACCGCCTTCCAGGACGATACAGGGCAGTTTCGCTCAGATCATCGGCGCGGCGCAGTATTATGCCGATCCGGTCTATGTCGGCAGAGAGCTGGACCACATGAAAGCTGTCGGAATTGAACTGATCATTCCCGATTCCACCTTCAAGGACAAAGCCTATTATCCGTCGCAGATCATCACCGGACGTGAAGCGGAGGGAGATGCGCTTGGCACAATTCTGGATGAAGCCGGAAAGCGGGGAATGCAGATGTTTCTTTCCCTGCCGCACTACGATTACTCCTGGGTATGGACATTCAACTCGGATACGGATGCTTTTGTGCAGAAGGTCGAACCGGTTATTGAGGAGCTGCATGGTCTCTACGGGGATCGTCCGGCCTTCGCGGGATGGTATATCCCGTATGAATTGTGCGATGCGTTTCTGGGGGATTCCTCACATCGAAAGCGGATTGCCGGTGCCTTTCATCGGATGGCGGAGATCTGTCATCGGCTCGCCCCCGGAAAGCCGGTCCTGATCTCGCCCTATTTCACGACATATCTGACGGATGAGTCTTTCACCACCATCTGGGAAGAAGTCATCTCTCTCAGTGGCGTGGATATCGTCGCCATGCAGGACAGCGTGGGGGCACTGAACGTCTCCGGCACGGAGACGCTTAGGATTCAGTGTCTGCCGCATTATGTTCTTATGATCTCCGGAATCTGTTCGCGAAGCAATGTCGCATTCTGGTGGAACGTTGAAACCTTCCGGCAAACCCATGGGAATCCGATTGACCAGGAAAACTGGGGCGCAACCACCGCTGACTTCGAGCGAGTCAAATTCCAGGTCCTCTTTGCGGCACAACATGCAACCAAGTTGATTCAGTTCGATTTCCCTCACTATTTCAGCCCGGTCTATGCCAACTCCTCCATTGCCCAGCGCAATCGACCGTTTTATGACGCTTACAAGAGCTGGTTCGAATCCCTCCAATCTCCATAAGGTACGCGGAAGCCAACCACCGCAGCGCCATCTGACCATCTCGCCGCCGGTTGACATTCCGAGTCCGCTGGCGCATCGCCGAATGAGGATTTTGGCGTTTGGGAATTGGATTGACGTTATTCTGTGAAAGGAATGAGATTTCCCGTTTCATCGAACACCATTTCTTGAAGCTCATTCACCTGAGTGACATTAGGATGATCTTTGACTTCCGGCAGCAGGGATTCAGAGACGAAGATGTTGGATAGGCTCAGCGTATCGCGGATTCGAAGAAGTCGCGCGTTTTCAGGCTTCACCAGGGATCCAAGCGATACGAGAGCATTTTGAATGGTTTCCTGGTCCGTGTCAAAATAAATGGGAATATGAAAGCCCATCAAGTTCCTGCATGCAGTCGCGTTGGCGTAAGATGTTTTCCGGTCGATCTTGTTGACGAGGCGGCTCACACAGAGGTCCGCCCATCCAAGGCCTGTGCAGTTCCCGTCTGTCTCTTCCGTAAGATCCAACGCGACGATCCGAGTGATATCGGGTTTATCCTGGCGGCGAGTATTGATCGTACCCCTCCGACCGATAATTTTCGGGTCCATACCGGATCCGCTGATGTTCTTTCCGATCCGATCCACGATCAGAATGTCCGCACTGTCGACCGGTAGAGACGGCATCAATCTTCTGGCTTCGCGCAATAACTCGACCTCGCGCTTTTCGAATTGCGACGCCTCAATGACTTCGACCCTGGCGGTTTCGTGATAGGCATTTTCCAGGATGGCTACCCCTCCCAGAATCTTCCCGGTCTCCAATTTTTTCCTGGCTACGGAACGGATGACATACTCGTATCGAAAGAGTGAAGAGCGGCTGTGGCAGGCGGATGCACCCTCATTTTTACCCATCCCGATTGTGATCATCTTGTGCAGTCCGCTTTCGATTTCCCCGTCAAAATCGGCGTGCCGGGTCACGCGATTAACCAGGATGACGCCATCGGAGTTGTAAGCGTTTTTGTCGAAAAAGACCGGAATGTCGTCTTCCGTCGACTCCAGCTGCACGGTCTCCATCGACGAATGAATCGGGACTCCCATGCTGTCCTCCGTGATGCCGTATCCGGCCAGGACCTTCAATTGTCCTTCCGCCGTGCCGCCTCCATGTGAACCCATGGCCGGAAAGAGGAACGGTTTTGCGCCAATCGATTGCAGCGCCTCAACGGTGACCCTGGTGATTTCTGCGATACGGGCTATCCCCCGGCTGCCGACACCGACAGCGATGTGTTTATCCTGGAGCTTCTCGAGTGGGATGAGTCCACTTTTGAGCGGTTCTGCGATCGCGACCTCCAGGGATTCGACTCGGGGACGGGGAAAAGTCTGTTCGACTAATGCAACGCGAGGAAATCTCATCGTTCGATCTTTTTCTGTATCCGGTATGTCATGCATCGTAGTTCAGTTTAACGGTATTGTCTTCACGGATGAAGGATGATTCTTCGGATAATCCCTAAAGCAATGATCCCAACGCCAGGATGCAAAACGACACAAATCCGACCCACAACGCAATGTCATACCCTGGAGAGGGTCTCAATTGAGGGATCGTCTGGCGATAACGGTATTGGAGCGCTTGATAGGCGACAACCGTGAGGAACAGGGAATTGGCGATTCCCCACAAGACGATGAGAAAAAGCGGCATCTCGATAAATAAATAGGAAATGCCCCAGATCACGGGATTGGCCCATGCCAGTATCGCGATCGATTTTCGCCGATGCGAATCGTTATTCGGATCGATCCATCGTAAGATTCCAAAGAGGTCGGTCCAGATACGGGTTGCGCCTGCGGTTGCACCGAAAAGAGTCGAAAACAGGACGAAAAAAGCGCATACCATAAAGATGTCTTTCGACCACTCGCCCAATACTTTTGTGAAAATATCGGATAGTTGGATGATCAACTCGTTCCCGTCGGCTATCTCCGATTGAGGCTTCAGAACAGCGGCACCCAGGATGTAAAACGAGCAGGTGGTTGTGGTGTAGATGACCAGGGAGATGAATGCGTCGATCTTCATCACCCGAATCCAGCCCCTCGTTCTGCGTGTCCATTCAGGCGAGTCATCCCGTGGCCCGGTCCATGCCGCATAGCCTTTCTCCAAACACCAATAGGGATACACAAAGATCTCCGCCGCTCCCATACCGGTAATGCCGAAAAGGCCCAGCGCCAGCACAAACGTTTCCGATGACAGGTGAAAACTGAAACCGCCGGCTAAATCACTCATCGTAAAAGCGTACGATGTTCGCTGCAACGCCAATACGCAGTAAAGAATGGCTAACGCGAATACGAAATTAAACGCGGCGGCGATCCATTCAACCGGACCATATCTCCCATGAGAGAGCAACAGGGGAATGACGACAACAAGCAGGCCGACACCGGCGATCGTTGGAATGGAAAAAGCGTACGAAAGTACTTGCGCAGTTCCGCCGACCAGTCCACCAAAGCCCAACAACTGGGTCGCCCAGAAAAATGTCGCCACATAATTTGACCAATGGAGTTTTCCCTCGGGTTGACCAAAGTTCCAGGCTTGGAAAGTGGGACGTCCATAACAAATGCAATGGCGTCCGTATTCCAGTTGCATCACGACCTTGATCCCGCAAGAGAAGATAATGAACCACAACAGAACGTATCCGGCTTTAGCGCCCAACGCCGTTGTGACGATCAGTTCTCCGGAACCGACCAATGCTGCGCTCAAAATGAATCCGGGGCCGATATAGCGCAACGAAGACCAAAAACCTTGAGGTGGCTCTCGCACGCTTCCTTTTTGACGCTCCGGGCCGTCGGACATTGATTGCTTTACTCTCCTCCGGATGCTGCGATCCGGGAAATGTCCCGGCCTTGGAGATCCGTTTTCGGATTTCGCGAATTGTACATAGATTCACATAAGGCGTCAATCGCCGTTGGAATCGCCGTTGGAATCGATTTCTCGACCCCAATTCAGAGCACACCGCAATAGAGTGATGATCCTGGTCAGAAGGTACTGCACTGGATCTTGATTCTTCTCGTCTTTGCGCCTTCATAAAGAACGGGCGCCTTGGCTTTTCGCAGGTCGCTGGCCACTACGGATATGTCATCCGAGCCGTCGCCCCGAACCTCCAGGAACACCTGTGTGCCCGGCTCTGCCTGTGTCCCCTTAATGAGAGCGTCCCGGACGTTCAAGAACTGCAGCAAAGAGGCCCTGCCCGGGCAGGGCCTGGCCCGCAAGGCATCGATCCTCAGACCGCTCAGGTCTTCGCATGTCACGGCATGGCTTGGAATGCCGGGCTTCGCTCCGTCGGGCAGCCCCTTCTCCTCTTTCCAGGCCAGTTTCAGCGACCGACGCTCCGCTTTGGGGGGAACCCACCAGTAGGAGTCGGCGAAGGTAAGGCCCACATTGGACAGAACGAGACCGGCGACGTGCCGGCAGTACAATCCATACGCGGGCAGTCCTCCATACATATCGGAGCAGGGAAAGTCTCCGGGAAGCTCCGGTACCTCGCCGTCAGCCCGGCAGACTGTGTCGTTGCCAGCGTAGCGGATACACACGTTCGAGAGCGTGATGCCCTCGACGCATTTCTCCGGGATGCCCGTGATGGAACTCGTAAGACTCGCCTCGGTCGCCTCAATGTTTTCGATCGATATGTTCCGCAGTGAACCGGGGACACGCTCCTTCATGTCTCGGCCCCGGTTCCCCAGGCGAAGATACACGGGTGCTCGCACCCGATACATCGTCAGGTTCGATGCAACGATGCCCTGAACGTGGGCACCATCCACGGATACGACAGAGACCCCTCCCCATGCCGGACGATGGCCGTCAAGCCCCGACATCACACAGTTGCTGACAGCGACGTTCCTTATGTCGCCCCCTGTTTCACTTCCGATACGGAAGCAATAGCATTCCGTCCCCAGGAAACAGTTCGTAACGGTGATGTTCTCGCACGACCGCTTCTCTCCCAGAGAGAAACTCGATTTCACGGCGATGGCGTCGTCCTCCGTCTCGATATGGCAGTTTGCGATGCGGACATGGTGACAGCAGTCGGGATCTATGCCATCTTTTGGGTTCTCCCGAATTGTGACTCCATCGATGTTCACATAATCCGTGCCGAGCATGCTGATGGCATAGTTGGTCGCGTGCTTGATCGTGATCCCCCTGATCTCAACATGTCGGCATCGCACCAGCGCAATGCACTTGGGACCGTGCTGCCTGTCCCGGTTCATGTCCAGGATGCCTTCGCCAAGAACTGCAACATGTTCCACGTCGCGTCCACAGAGCAGTGCATATCGAAAACAGGATGTCTCCTCATCTGCGTCGCTTTTGAATTCGGGAGACTCCGGACCGAAATCGCTCTGCTCGGGACTGGCCTTGAGCACAGCCCCCGCGTCGAGGAACAGAGACACACGGCTTGTGAGGTGAAGACTGCCGCACAGATAAGTTCCCGCCGAAAAGCGAACCATTCCTCCACCCATGGCGGCGCAGGAGTCGATAGCTGCCTGCACGGCCGCAGTATCGTTGTGGGTCCCGTCCCCTTGTGCCCCGAAATCCCTTACGCTGTGCGCCCCGCTGCCGAACAAGTCCGCAGTCGTTGCACTCGCCATGGCCACGAACAGCACGATGACGGGAGAAACGTACCGGTGAGGGACAATCCACATCTTTCCATACTCCTGTCAAGTAATAGTACGGCTTGTTTCGCCAGAATAGAAGCGCTAAACCGCCGGGACACATCTGATTGTCTTGATTTTAAACGGGCCGGAGGATGTTGTAATAGTGTTGTTCGTTACCTGAATTACCTGACCGGGCTTCCCCGGCAGATCAACTTCTTCCGCAGCCGTGACACGGGGCCGTTCTTCATGGTTCTTTTCGCAAAGGCTTCGGATTGGAGATCTCCATCGGCACGGAATGCAATTTCGCCCGACACCCCAAGGAAGGATTCTCAATTCTCCTCCTCTTCCCCGTCCACCCTGTCCACTCCATCCACTCACCCCACACTTCTGCCAACCCTATCCCCCCCTTTTCCTTCTTCAATTCCTAATTCTTAATTTTTAATTCTCTTCCCGCCTGCGCATTTCTTGCGCAGGGACTCTCTCTCTCCTGCGAAATTATTTCTCATCTCCGTGCAAATGCTTTGATTTTCCGCCGTTTTTTCGCTTGGTATGTTTTGTGCTTTTAGAGCATGTCGCCAAGTCAAATCGTGGATGGCATTTCAAAAAAAAACACAGGAGGTACGGTTCATGTCTCGAAAGATATCTACGGTTGGCATCGTAACATTGGGTCTCTTGGTGATTGGTGGAAGCCTGGTGTGTATGGCGCAGGATCGCGGGCGAAGGGGTGGCGGCGATCCCGAACAAATGCGCCAGATGGTCATGCAGCAGATGAAAGAGCGCCTCAGCGCAACCGATGACGAATGGACGGTCATGGAACCTCTGATCGTCAAAGTCTGGGATCTGCAGCGGGAATCGCGCTCAGGCGGTATGGGGCCGGGATTCTTCCGTCCATCCGGAGGACCGGGCGGCGAAGGTCGGCAGGGAAGGACAGGAGAGAATCGCTCCACGGCGCAAAGCGCCGACCGAGAAGGTGGTCCCGGTGGGGAGCGTCCGGTTGGATTCCGCGCGGAACAGAGCGCCGAATCCCAGGCTCTTCAGGAAGTTCTCGATTCTTCCACCTCTTCGGCGGAAGAGATTCAGGGGAAACTGACGGCATTCCGCGACGCTCGCAAGAAGAAAGAGGCCGAATTACAGACGGCCCGCGAGGAATTGCGCAAAGTCCTCACGGTTCGACAGGAAGCCATTCTGGTTCTCCTGGGAACATTGGACTGATTCATCGTACCAAGGTCCTCCCATGGGTGTCGACATGATTGAACTATTGGAACAGATGATCGAACAAAAGCAGATCTCCTCGGCGGATGCCGGAGTTCTGCAGAATTCCATCGATCAGGACGCCCCCGAAACGGTCCAATCGGAAGAGGACGTATTGAAATGGCTGGCGGTCGAATACAATCTCCCTTACGAGAGACTCGACGATCATCCCGTCGACCGCCAGCTGCTTTCTCAATTTCCCGCCCGCGTTCTGTTAAAAGAAGAACTGCTCCCCGTCCGCTCGGTCAATGGCTCGGTGGAGGTCGCCACCTGCCGCCTCTTCGATACGCAGGGATTCGATATGCTCCGATCCCTGACCGGCCTCAAATTGAAGCCGGTCCTCGCCCCGCGAGAAGATATCCTGCGTGAATTGAAAAATCGCCTCGGCGTCGGCGCGGATACCATCGACTCGCTGGAAGAATTTTCATTTCAGGTAGTCGATGACGGCCGAGATGAAGAGGTCGATCTCGATCAGGGGGCCGAAGACGCCTCCATTATCAAATTCGTCAACCAGATTCTCAATGACGCCATCGAACTGCGCGCCACCGATATCCATCTCGAACCGTTCGAAGATGAACTCCGCATCCGCTACCGCATTGATGGCGTCCTCCAGGATGTTCCCATCCCCATGCAGTTGAAACGATTTCAACCCGCTATCGTTTCCCGTGTCAAAATACTGAGCCATCTGAACATCGCTGAAAAACGGCTACCCCAGGATGGTCGCATTAAGATTTCCATCAAGAATAGCGAAGTGGACGTCCGCGTTTCGGTTATTCCCATGCTCCATGGCGAGGCGGTAGTCATGCGTCTCCTGCGCCAGGATTCCACGCTGCTGAACCTGGCGCAGCTCCAGATGGCGGAGCGCGAATATAATCTATTCCTTCATATTTTGGAATTGCCGCACGGCATTGTCCTTGTCACCGGCCCCACGGGCAGCGGAAAAACTACAAGTCTCTATACGGCGTTAAGCGAAATCAACGATTCGGAACGAAAAATCATTACCATTGAAGATCCAATCGAGTACCAATTGAAAGGAATCAATCAAATCCAGGTATCGGAAAAAGCCGGATTGACGTTTGCACGCGGATTGCGTTCGATCCTTCGCCATGACCCGGATGTGATCCTTGTCGGAGAAATCCGCGACCAGGAGACCGCACAGATCGCCGTTCAGGCCTCGCTGACCGGTCATTTGGTCTTTTCAACCCTCCACACGAATGATGCCCCCGGGGCGATCACACGGATGGTGGATATGGGCGTGGAATCCTATCTCGTCGCCTCGTCACTGGAAGCCGTAATTGCCCAGCGCCTGGTTCGCGTGCTCTGTCCCCACTGCAAAACGGAAGACAAATCGGAGCGAACTCAGGCCCTGCGCAAACGCCTCGGTTTGCCGGACGGCCGGACCGTTTTCCGCGCCGTCGGGTGCGAACAGTGCCGAAATACAGGTTTCTTTGGCCGCCGCGCCGTGTTCGAAATGATGATGCTCAATACCGAGATCCGCGATAGTATCCTGCACGAACATTCCGCCCGACAAATTCGACAGGCCGCATCCCGCGCCGGGATGAAATCCTTGAGCGAAGACGGCTGGCGCCTCGTTATGGAGGGGGCGACCACGGTACAGGAAGTGCTGCGGGTCAGTAAAGATGAACAATTCGAATGGTCGTAATCGTAGACCCAGGTCGGAGACCGTGTCACCATGGTTCAGTTTCATTATCGTGCATTACAGGCTGACGGAACTCTTGCCGATGGGCAGGTGGAGGCACAGGGCCGCCAGGATGCCTTCAATCAACTTCTCGCGCGCGGCTGGAAACCCGTCCGCATTTCCGAATTGAATCGTGAGGCCTCGGTGCAGCAACATTGGTTTCGTCTTCCATGGCGGAACGGTAAAGTTTCTTTTAAGGAATTGGAGAATTTCACCCGACTCCTGGCAAATTTGCTGGCCTCCGGTATCCCGTTAAGTCGCTCGCTTGGCCTCCTTCATCGAGAAGCCGGTAACCCCACAGCAACAGAAAAGTGGAAGGCCATTCATGACCGCGTAATCGACGGAACAACGTTAGCCGATTCCATGGCCATGTTCCCCGATATCTTTCCACGAGTCTATATCGCCATGGTACAGGCGGGCGAGACAGGTGGTTTTCTGGACCTGGTCCTCAGTCAGATCGCCGAGTTCCAGAGCCGCGAAAGGGATCTCCGCTCCAAGGTGATGTCCGCGCTCATCTATCCGTCCGTTCTGTTAGTCCTGGCGATCTCGGTGTTAATTTTCCTCCTGGTCTTCTTTATTCCCCGGTTCCAGGCCATGTTCAAAAGTTTCGGCGCGGAATTGCCGCTCATTACACAGGCCATTGTCGGGACCAGCGCCTTGATTCGGAATTGGGGACCGTTTGTCGTTGTCCTGGTCGCCCTGATGGCGTATTTCGTCCGACAATGGTTCTCTACGGATCGTGGAATGCGGATCAGGGAAAGCATTCTTCTCCGTCTGCCCATGATCGGACCGCTGCTGGCCAGGTTTGCCATGGCTCGCTTTTGCCGAATGCTCGGCACGCTGTTGGCCTCGGGTGTTCCGCTGATTCAGGGCTTGAATGTCGCGCGCAAATCCATTCCGAACCGAATCCTCTCGGATGCCGTTTCCGACGGCATTGAACGAGTGAAGAAGGGGGATCGTCTCTCCGGCAGCTTCTCGAGTTGCAGCCAACTATTTTCGAATGCCGTGCTGGAAATGATCTCCGTAGCGGAAGAAACCGGACGTCTGGATAAGGAACTGATTCGCATTGCGGAAACAACCGAGCAGGAATTGGAACGTCAGCTGCGTACCGCCGTTGCGCTGACCGAACCGCTGATGTTGTTTCTGATCGCAGGATTCATCGGGACGATCTTTATCGGAATGGTAATTCCTATTTTCACAATCCAGGACTATATCAAATAACAGGTATGGAGGACATAGCCATGCATACGATTAAGGAAAATGATTCCCGAAAACGACATTCCAGGCGGGGTGGATTTACCCTGGTGGAAATGCTTCTCGTTCTCGTTATTCTGGCCACCCTCGCCGCCATTGTCGTTCCCAAATTCGCGGGACGTTCCGAGCAAGCCAGGATTACCGCCGCACAGACGCAGATCTCCAACCTGGAAATTGTGCTGGATTCATTCGAGGTGGATAACGGTACATATCCGAAAGGAAATAACGGTCTACAGGATCTTGTAGAACAACCGAGCTACGCCAGGAATTGGCGTGGGCCGTATATCGAGGAGATTCCTCTCGATCCATGGGGAAATGCCTATTCGTACGAATATCCCGGGAAACGCAATTCGCAGGGCTTCGACCTGGTCTCCATGGGGCCAGATGGCCGATCCGGAGGCGATGATGACATTACGAATTATCAACAGACCGATAAATAGTCCGATAGGTTCTTTGGGATTCACTCTCATCGAACTGATCCTCGTAATGGCGATTTTGAGCGCCGTCGCGGTAGCATCCGCGCCGAGGCTGTCCCGATTCTTTCATGGTCAGTCGCTGGATGGAGAGGCTCGTCGTTTCCTGTCGCTGATGCGGTATGCCTTCAGGGAGTCGGTAGCGAGTGGTGTCCCGTTGACACTGTGGATTGATGCCCGTGACAAGTACTACGGCCTGAACGCTATGACAGGCTACGAATGGACTGCCGATCGGCAAGTCGAGTACTACCTGGACGAGGATACGGTGATCGAACTGTATCCGACTCAAACACTGGTGAACAGCATGGTCATAATCAATTTCTGGCCGGACGGAATCATGGAGAGCGAAGATCTTCAATATGTTCGCTTCGAGCGGGGGGACGACAGAGTCGTTGTCGCACGCCCTTTGATCGGCCATGACTGGTTGATCGCTACCGGAGAGGAGGCGCATAATGAACGCGGTAGCCTTTAGGACGCCGTTATGGGATTCTGCCTCCCGTACTGTGTTACGCCAGGTGGACGGATTTACATTCCCCGAAGTTCTTGCGGCCATGCTTCTCGCCGCCGCTGTCATCCCCGTTACCCTGAAAGGAATCAGCATCGCTAACCGCGTCTCCGTTTTGGCGGAACGTCAAGCCATCGCCATTCACCTGGCGGAGGGACATCTCAATGAATTGGTTGTTACGGAACAATGGCAGTCCACCTCGGCAAAGGGCAGTTTCGGATTGGAATGGTCGGACTATCGCTGGATATTGGTTAAAGAAAACTGGGGAGAAGATAATCTGTATCTGCTGACCGTGATCGTGTATTTCCCGGTGCAGGGACGGGAGCAGTATGTTCGCTTGAGTACCCTGGTGGAAATGGAGGAGTCATCATGACGCGGCGCAATCCCCATCCCACCGCCCGTCGACACGGGGTGACCTTGCTGGAATTGCTCGTGGCAACAGTCATCGGGGCTATTCTTGTTCTCTCAATCAATACTGTATTTTCCAATGCGATTCACCTCCGCGATCGTGCGTATGAGGCTCAGGATTCCCAATTGTCCAGGCAGTACGCCATTGAAATGATGAAACGCGACCTTGTGAATGCCGTTGCACCGAATGGGCTTCTGATCGCTGACATGATCGGCGGGCAGGCGAGTGGAGCATTACAGCCTTATGATGAATTGACTTTCTTCTCTACATCGGGAACATTGACGGAAAGCAATCCCTGGGGAGACATTCAACAAGTCACATATATCCTTGCTTCGCTGAACCAGCGGGGAGCAAAAGAGGGCCTGTACCTGGTTCGTGGCATCACGCGGAATCTCCTGTCCACGGTGCAGGAGGAACCGGAATATGAACCTCTCCTGGATAATGTCTATTCTCTAACCTTCGAGTATTATGATGGCGATTCATGGCTCACAACGTGGGATTCCTCCACGGAAGATCCGCCGCTGCCAACGGCTATCCGGGTGACGATCGTATTCGACAATTCTCGGAATACGGAGATGCCGCGTGGGCGAATCGAATCGACAATTCAATTCACCGTTCCCGTTGTGTCACAGGCCGTATCGACCGATGAAGAGGAAAGCAGTTCCATCTCGAATTCCACCTCCAATCAGAACCGGGAGACAGGCGGATCGACGGATTCTTCGCCGCAGAACCAGGGCGGATCCGGAGGTGCAGACCGATGATTAAAATGGAGCAATTCAGATTTCAAAAGAACATTCGCGGGTACCGACAAGCGGCGGTATTGATCGTAGTGCTCTGGATCTGCTCAGGTCTGGTTGCGCTGGTATTGGTGTTCGGCCAAATCATCGTCTTGGAGTACCGTTCCTCGGATTCTGCCGTCGCGGGCATTCAGGCAGAACAGGCTGCCGAGAGCGCCATGCGCTATGTCTGTTATATATTGGAGAATCTTGAGGAAGCCGGAACCATGCCGGATGTAGAAGAGGATGAATATGAGGCCGAAGCCGTGTCGGTTGGTGATGCTGCGTTCTGGCTGATCGGTCGTGATCCGGATGCGAACCCCGACACGAACCCCGTCTTTAGTCTGGTAGATGAATGTTCCAAATTAAATCTCAATACGGCCACGGCCGAGATGCTGGAGAGTCTGCCCGGTATGACGGCTGAATTCGCGGCAGCAATTGTGGACTGGCGCGATGAAGACAGCGAGGTTTCTGAAAATGGCGCGGAGGTGGACACTTATACTCTGCGGAAACCGGGGTACGAGTGCAAAAACGCCCCATTCGAAACCGTACTGGAATTAAAGTTGGTCTATGGCGCGGACGATGAGATTCTCTTCGGGGAAGATACGAATCTCAACGGCGTTCTGGACCCAAATGAGAACGACAGCGAGGCTTCGTTCCCCAACGACGATCAGGATGGCGAACTCGACTGTGGTATTGTCGAATATGTAACTGTCTATAGCAGTGGCAGCGCACCCACGGAAACGAGTGACGGCGAGTCGCTGATCAATGTCAATAGTCAAGATCAGCAAAGCTTACGCGATTTGCTGACGGATAAACTCGGAGAAGATCGGGCAAATGAGATTCTGGCACAACTGGCCGGAATAACCGAATTTCAAAGCCTCTTGGAGTTCTTTATTCGTAGTAAAATGACCCTGGATGAATTTCAGGAAATCGCCGATTCCCTGACCGTCTCGAACGAGGATTCCGCATCGGAATCCGATACGGAGACGGAGATTACCCCAATCAACGTCAATACCGCCTGCGAAGAGGTTCTGGCCTGCATACCCGGAATCGGTTCCTCCAACGCATCCGCTCTTGTCGCCTATCGCCTAGGGCACTCGGATAATCTCGATTCCGTGGCGTGGGTAGCGGAAGTACTGGATGAAGACGCCGCTATACAGGCAGGACCCTATTTGACGACTCATACATACCAAATCAGCGCGGATGTAGCAGCCGTGGGGCAAAATGCGCGGAGCTATCGAAGAACGTATTACGTTATAGACGTCAGCGACGGAGAGGCAAAGGTGATCTATCGGAGGGACGGGAGCAATCTCGGTTGGGCGTTGGGCAAGGAAATCCACTCACAACTGTCTGAACGGAGGAGGTCCACGGAATGACCGCACAACGGAAAGTAGCCTATAAGACTCTTCTGGGGATCGAATTCGGGGAGGAATGCATTCGCGCGGTTCTCGTATCGCGCAATGGTCACGGAGCGCAAATGAAAAAGAGCCTCCAGGTTCCCTTGGTTCTCGATCCCCTGGTTGCTGCGCCGGAGCTCCTGGGCCAGGAGATCCGCAACCGGCTACAGGAAGCCGGAATCAGGGAGACACATTGCGTAATATGCCTTCCCCTCAAATGGGTACTCAAACACCGCATCGAGTTGCCGGACCTGCCGAGCGAAGATCAAAAGAGCTTTATTGATCTCCACGCCGAGCGCCAGTTCCCGTTCCCCCTCGAGGACCTTTCGATATCGACCTCCATGTTCGCCGCGGTGGATGGTAAACGATACATTACAATCGTAGCCGTTCCCTTTACCTATATTCAGGCAATCGAAACAGCCTGCAGAACCGCCGGTTTGAAGCCGATCAGCATTACAATTGGTGTCCCGGTGTCGGAAGCAGCCTTTCAGGGTCAATCTGTCCTTTCCATACAGAAGCGTGAATCCGGGATGGATTTCATGGTCCTCGCCGACGGGGGAATTGCCACATTGCGGTGGGTCGAATCGGAGGACAACGAAGGCAAAGACCGGGACGGCGAGGTTGACGAGGCCATTTTCCGGGAAATGCGTCTGACGCTGAGCGAACTGCCGGCTGCAATTCGCGAATCGATCCGCACAATCTACATACACGGAGAGAGTCCCTGGCGATCTCGCTTTCAGCCTGTGTTTCAGAATCAGATGGGACGATTGAGCCTGGACGCAACTATCGAAAGGAGGCCGGATGAAATTGCGAGGAATTGTCCCGCGCTTCTGCCGCTATATGGAACGGTATCGCAAATACTGGACAGGCAGAATCGCTTGTTCGAGTTTCTTCCTCCCAGGGTAAGTTCGATACAGCACATTGTCTCCCGTATCTCTTCGCGTGGCAATTTACTCCTGGGCGGAATCGCTGCTGCAATGATTCTATCAGGAATCGTTGCCTTCTCCTATCAGCAAATTCAATTAACACGATTGCAGTCGCAATGGAAGGCCATTGAGACACAGGCAACAGAAATCGAAGCGTTACAGGATAAGGTCCGGCTTTTTCGCTCCTGGTATGACGACACCATGCCAAGTCTGAATGCAATGCTAACCATTACCGAGGCATTCCCGGAAGAGGGAGTGGTTTGGTCAAATACAGTTGAAATGAAGGATAGTTCGAATATTTCCTGTGAGGGCTATGCTCGCGGGAATACGGAGCTTCTGACGGTGCTTGACCGACTGAATCAGGACAAGCGGATTGAACAGCTACAGGTACAGCAGGTACAGGGCAAAAGCCCGGTCCAATTCGGCTTAAGTCTGTATTGGAGCGGCAAGTAATGGAATGATAGCGAAAAATCGAGAGCGAATACTTCTTGTTGCCGCAATTCTCTGTCTCGGGGGCCTGGCCGGGGACCGTCTCATCCTGACGCCGTGTGTGGACTTCTGGGAATACCGCGCACAGGAAATCGAAAAACTGGAGAAGAGACTGGACCGGGGCCATGCGCTGCTTGGCAGGGAACGTGAAATCCGAAAGCGATGGCAAGAAATGCAGCGGGACGCACTGCCGGAAAATGCACCGCAGGCAGAAAACCAGGTCCTGAAATCTGTTGATCGATGGGTTTCAGCCAGCCGTGTCAACCTGGTTTCATTAAAACAGTTATGGAAGAACCACGAGGAACAATACAACACACTGGAGTGTCGTGCATCCGCGCAGGGGGGAATGTCTGAAATTAGCCGGTTTCTCTATGAACTGGAGAACGACCCTCTTTGTCTCAAGATTGAATATCTCAAACTGACCAGCAGGGATGACAAGGGGGAATCGCTGGCTATCGAAGTCACATTCAGCGGGGTGCAGTTCTTGAAGGAGAAGGGAATATCATGAATGCGCGAATGCCGAAGAACAGGACTTCAGGAATTGTTAGTACAGTTCTTGTCATTGTATTCGCGGCTGGATACGGGGTATGCCAGGATACCGGCGAAGCGACAGAGAACAAATCGGTTCAGAAATATGAATCGTTTGAGCTGATCGTGAGTCGAAATATCTTCAATCCCAATCGCCGAGCGAAGAGGGTGGAATCGGCCCCTCCGACGGTCGTCCACACCCCGAAAGTAGACGAGATAACCTATGTCGGCATGATCGACACAGGTGCGGGAACGTATGCCTTTTTCGAGGGAAGCAATGCGGATTATCAGCGCGTACTCTCCGTGGGCGACACGATTGCGGGATGTACCGTTACGGTGATTGACTCGAGGCATGTTTCTCTTCTCGCGACGGAAACGCCATTGGATGTGCCCGTCGGGTCGCGCATAGTCCGGGAAGATCGAGGCCAATGGGAAATCACTGCCGCGGTATCGCGGCGACCGCCGCCGGCGCGAGAGACGGAGAAGCCAAAGGAAACCGTAGAGCCTGCCGCAGCGAAGTCCGAGCCGGCCACGGGAGGCGACGGCGGAGATTTATTAAAGCGAATGATGGAAAGACGAAAACAGGAGACAAAAAAGTGATGAAATGTAGTGTATGGATCGTGCTGTTCATTGCGCTGAGTATTTCAGTTGTGCCGTATGGGATGGCCGTTGAAGATGCAACTCCTTTCGTCCGGGCGCAAACCGGTACCGGGATTCGTCTCAATTTCCGTGGGGCAAGCCTCGACACGGTTCTGGATTATTTCAGTCAGGCGGCGGGATTTGCGATTGTCAAGCAGGTCGATGTCGCAGGGCAGGTTGATGTGGTCAGTCAGCAGCCCCTCTCTCAGGAAGAAGCGGTAAATCTGCTCAATACGGTTCTCTATGAGAAGGGCTATGCGGCAATCCGCCGTGAGAAGACTCTCCTGATCGTAAAGAGAGAGGACGCCAAGCAGAAGGATATTCCGGTCAAAACGGGAAACGTTGCGAATGACATTCCAAGAACGGACGAAATGGTCACGCAGATTGTTCCGGTTCGTTACACCGATGCCGTCAAGATCATCGAAAATCTTCAACCCCTCTTACCCTCGTATGCCAACATGAGTGCAAACGAAAGTAGTAATGCCGTCATCATTACCGATACGCAGAACAATGTCCATCGTATGGTAAAAATTATTGAGTCCCTGGATACCTCCATTTCCAGTATCGCTTCGATCCGGGTCTTCCTTCTGCAATATGCCGACGCGGCGGATCTCGCGGAAACAATTACGGAACTCTTTCAAAGTGACGAAACAAGCAGCAATCAAAATCAACGAAATCGGTCGCGTTTCGCACGGATGGGAGGACCGGGAGGTATGATGGGTCCCATGGGAGGCATGGATGAGCAACAAACCACCAGCGAGGCGCGCCAGGCGGCATCCCGTGTTGTAGCCGTTGCCGACGAAAATACAAACTCTCTGATTGTGAACGCCCCCGCAGATCTCATGCCAACAATCGAACAGATTGTCAGTGAGGTCGATACCAGCATAGAAGACCTCACGGAAGTCCGCGTGTTTACTTTAAAACAGGCGGATGCCACAGAATTGGCCGAGCAAATTCAGGAACTATTTCCTGACGAATCCAGCAGCAGCCAGAACCAGTTCTCGCCGCGTTTCGGTCCCGGCGGCGGACCGGGGATGATGCCGGGGATGGGAAGCAGCTCGCAGCAGACGACGGATAGCGAGCGCAAATTGCAGCAGACTACGGTTCGCTGCGTAGCCGATGCGCGCACGAATTCGGTTTTGGTATTGGCGGCCCACGAGACCATGGTTCAGATCGCCCAGATGATCGAGCAGCTCGATTCGGATTCCGCGCGAGAGAAGAAGGTATTCGTATATCACTTGGAATATGCGGATGTCGACAATGTGGCCGAAATCCTGCGGAATATCTTCGAAAACGAGTACTCGTCCGCGAATCGATCAAGCACGTCGGACACGAATGCGAATACGCTCAGCAACAGAACGGTGAGCACGGATTCGTCGAGTTCGCAGTCCATTCGAAGCTCAAATTAGTCAAGGAAGAGAGGCCGAACAATGAAGCGTCTGATTCTTTTTATATTATTTTTCTCGTCCTGGATAACTGTTTCCTGGCAGGCCTCGGCGCAGCGGAGTTCCGGTAGCATGGGTTTTGGACAAAGCCAGTCTCGCACCGCTGGATCGCTCAGCTCCTCGTCAACACAGCGCACTTACTACAACCAGGGAACAATCGGCGAAGCCGTGATCGAGGCGGATCGGGATAGTCGGTCGATTATCGTGATCTCGGATGAGTATTCCAACGAACACATCAAAGAGATCATCAAGAGCCTGGACCGTCCGATACAACAGGTATTGATCAAGGTTGTCTTCGCCGAGGTAACGTATCGGGACGACCTCGACGTCGGCGTTGAAGGAATGCTTGACATCAATGGCGACCGTCCCGGCTCCAACGTCTTTGAAACCGCGTATGGGCTGGCCGCGGAGACGCGCGGAGGCTTTTACAGACTCCTGGAGGATGATGTCAATGTCACTCTTCGGGCTATCCAGGAGGCTGGCAAACTGGAGGTCCTGTCTCGTCCCTCTATCCTCACACGTAACAATCAGGAGGCGGTAATCACGGTCGGCAAGGAAGTTCCCTTCATAACCAACAGCCGCGTCACTTCCGACGGTCAGACGATAAACACGGTCGAATATGAAGACATCGGAATCATCCTCCAGGTCACGCCGTTCATCACAAAGGAGGGCCTGGTGGAAATGATCCTGGCTCCCGAAATCTCCACCATTACGGATGAGACGGTGCCGATCTCCGATACCATCAATTCGCCGGTATTCGCCAAACGCTCGGCGGACACCGTCGTCGTGACTCCGAACGGCCAAACCGTTGTGATCGGCGGAATGATGGAAGATAATGCGACCGAGACGCGGAATAAGGTCCCCGTACTGGGAGACATCCCGGGGCTGGGGCTGCTCTTTCAGCGAAAGGTCAAGGAGAGCGAAAAAACCGAATTGTTGATCTTCCTCACTCCTTATGTCGTGGAAGGCCCGGAGAAATTGGTCGATGTGACCGCGAAAGAGCGGGGCCAATCCGAATTGATGCCTCAGGCGTTCCCGGAAGATCAACTCACCAAGTTCATGGATGGCTTGCCCGAAGCGCAGGTCGAGAAATCATCCGATGAGCCGACATCTGACACGAAGCCCGCGTCCTCGGATGACAACACCAGTGAGAAATCCAACACGAAGAAAAGCCGGAAGAACCGATCAAGGATACCATGATGATTCTCAAACGGATGATCCCTGTTGTGTTGACTATCTTCTGGCTGGCGGTCGTTGCCTGGCAGTACCTGGAGCATCGACGGGTTGCTGCGGATGGTCGGACCGCCTTGCGCAATCGGGGTCATGATATCGCCAACACGCTGGCCGTGGTGATCCGCTCCCAGCGTTTCTTTGGAGGAGTCGTTTTTCAACCTCGCCTGGAAGCCGCCTTGCTG